>CALGEU010000362.1 GCA_937881285.1 uncultured Clostridia bacterium
CAACGCAATCTGCATATTTTGTGGGACAGCATCGACAGAGTGCCGCTTGGAGTGAACTGCGCCTTTGCAGTGCCTTTCAGAGCAATTATCGCAAAGAAACTCTTCAAGAAATGCGGAAACGGTTTCGTGGCAAATGAAGGATGCAGATTCAACTACGGACATCGCATAGAAGTGGGCGAAAACGTGAGTTGGAACTCGGGCTGTTTCATCGACTCGAAGGGCGGCGTGAAAATGGGTGATTTTGCAATGCTTACGGAATACGTCAAAATCTTTACGCACTCGCACAGCGAACACGACCATATGCAAAGAGAATACAACGGCGTGGAAATAGGCGATTATGCAAAAGTGTACACCAACGCAACGATTTTGCCCGGAGTGAAACTCGGTACGGGAGCAGTAGTTGCAACGGGGGCCATCGTCACGAAGAGCGTGGACGATTTTACGCTGGTATCGGGCGTTCCGGCAAGAGTGCAACGCGCCCGCAAGTTCGACGGCGAAAAACTCGAAGAGATGAATCAATATATGATGAAAGACAAACTCTTCCAAGTGTAATTGGAAAAATCAATTCAAATGAAAAATGAAGAGAAAACTATACATATTCGACCTTGACGGCACGATTCTCGATACGCTCGAAGACCTTGCCATAAGCGTGAATTACGCGCTTGCGGTGTTTGATTTTCCGCCGCTTTCAGACAAGGAAGTTGCCGACAGAACGGGCAACGGAGTGCAACGACTCGTTGAGTTGAGCGTGCCGAACGGCACCGATACGAAAACCACGCTTGCTGTGCTGGACGTCTTCAAGCAGCATTATTTTTATCATTGCGCCGACCATACGCGACCTTACGACGGCATAAAAGACGTAATATGCGAGATAAGAAAACAAGGTGCAAAATGCGCCGTCGTGTCTAACAAAATGGACAGTGCGGTGCAGGAACTTGCAAAGGACTATTTCGACGGATTGTTCGATTTCGTGGCAGGACAGAAAGACGGCGTGAGAAAGAAACCCTATCCCGACACGGTGTTGCTTGTGCTCGATACGCTCGGAGTAAATAAAGAAGACGCGTTGTATATCGGAGACAGTGAAGTTGACATTGCAACCGCAAAAAACGCGGATATGGATTGTCTGAGCGTGGAGTGGGGATTCAGAGACAGAGAGTTGCTTGAAAAAAGCGGAGCAACGAGAATTATTTCAAAGCCTATCGAAATTTTGCAGTATTGAAAAACGAAAAACTATAAAAAAGCGAGAACGCCGTTCTCGCTTTTTTGTTGTGTCTATTAAGTTTATCTACGAGTTTATATATTAGATTGCGCGTGCGATATATGCGGTATTTTGAATAATCGAGAAAAACTCAATCGTTTGCTTGCGTGTCTTGCGAATATTCGTTTTCGGCTGTGGGAGTTTGCGCTGCTTGCTCGGCAGGGTGTTCTTCCTTGATGAGTTTGTTGCCGCCGAAACCTTTGCCGGACACTTCGCCCGCTTTTGTGATGTACATAAAAGCATTTGGGTCACAAGCGGTGACAATCGCCTTGACGCTGTTGATTTGCTTTTTGCTCGTCACGCACACGAGAACGTTGTGTTCTTTGCCCGTGTAGTAGCCGATTGCTTTTGTGATGGTTACGCCGCGATGAAGTTTGACGGAGAGTTCTTTTGCGATTGCGTCGGGTTTGTCCGTGATGATGGTGAAGACCAAAGACGCAAGAATGCCGTATTCCAAAAATTCGGAGACCTTTGAAAGAACGAACAGCGATATGAAAGAGTAAAAGATAGGCGAGAGCATGCTCGTCATCACTGCGGTTGCGCCTGCCGACGTGTCGAGACCTATAAGACCTATAAATCCCGAAGACGTAGCAACTATGCAGTCGCAAAGCAAAATCCAGTATTGCGCATGCGCCGCGGGATTGTGCTTGTATATGATTTTGCCGATGATGTCTGTGCCGCCCATGCTCATATTTGCGCGGAACATAAATCCGCAACCTATGCCCGAAAGCACGCCGCCTGCAAGAGCCGCGATGAGCATAAGACCGTATTCGCCTTCGGCGTCGTATTGCGGGCAACCGACTCTGCCGAGAAGATACATAAAGCCCGAATACACCAAAACGACGCAAGTCGTGTTGAACGCAAAGCGTTTGTTGAGCACGAAAAACGAGACGATAAGGAAGGGAATATTCATCAAAATCGTCAGAATGCCCGGGTCAAAAAGGGAAGACGCAAGTGCAAGAAGTTTCGGGTCGTTCGACTTTGTGATTGCAAAGTGAATGATTGACGCAAGTCCGCCCAGTCCGCCCGGAGCAAATCCGTTGGGGTTGACGAAAACGTACGTCGAAAAAGCCCTTATAAATGCAAGAACGACGAGCATAATGAAATACTTCGTCGCAAATACGGCATCGTTTTTGTTGATTTTGAGTTTTCCCATATACCTTCCTGAAAGCGCCCTTGACGCATACCACAATCATAAGAATTTCAAAGCAAAAAAGCAAGCGTTTTGCACAATGTGGGGAAAATGGAAACGGCCTTTGAAAAATTTTATACATTTGTATAATACTTATCGATTTTTTAATAATGTTTTAATTGATATAAATATATATTTATATATAGAATAAGCCAAATTGACAGAATCGCGTTTTTATGCGATAATAACGATAAGTTAACGGGAGCAAGAGATATGTCAAACGACGAAAGAACCGACCTTAAAACGAACGAAACCGTTCAGTGCGATTCTTCCGCCCGCACCGACGTCACGGAAACGATAAACGACGTTCAAGACGGTGCGGTTTTAGAGCATGCCACGTGCGATATTCAAGTTGACGCGACGGAGCGTGTCGAGAACGCGGATTCCGAGTGCGATACGGTTGAAGAAGCGAAGTGCGATACAAAACCGAAGAAACGTTGGAAAGACAGGACGCAGAGCGAGAAAGAAGAAGCGAGACAGAAAATCGCGCACGACCTTATGCAACAAAAGTCGCTTGCAAAGAGCGTCGGCGTAGGTACGCTTGCAAAACTCAAAGAGTCGCTGTTTTCTGTGCTTCCCGTCGTCGTTATCGTGCTTATTTTTGCACTCACACCCTTAACGGATTTTTCAACGAAAGAAATAGTTGCGTTCATCGTGTCGTCAATCGGTTTGATTTTGGGCATTGCGCTGTTCAACGTCGGCGCGGATATGGCAATGACGCCTATGGGCGAGCACGTCGGCGCAGGTCTCACAAAGTCCAAAAAACTTCCGCTGTTGCTCGGCGTAGGTTTTGTTATGGGCGTGCTTATCACGGTTGCAGAGCCTGACTTGTCGGTGCTTGCCGAACAGGTGAAAGCGGTGATGAACAACGTCGTTCTCATCGTCACGGTGGGGGCGGGCGTAGGCTTGTTCCTTGTGATAGCGATTGCAAAAATCGTTTTCAGAAAAGACTTGTCGTCGTTGCTCATATTCTT
>CALGEU010000363.1 GCA_937881285.1 uncultured Clostridia bacterium
ATATGGACGAATATCTTTCGCTCACGAGCAAACGCTACACTCGTTCGACGATAAAGCGCATTGCGGCGTGTGCGACGATAGGGCTCAAAAAAGAACTCATCGCTCTCGCAAAAGAAGAAAAACCGTACTGCACCGTGCTTGCGTGCAAACCGTCCAAGAAAAAAGCGTTGTTCGCGCTTCTTGCAGCGTCGGACGGATATTTCTACTTCAAGCCCAGCGACTGCGAAAAGTCGTCTCCCGTCAGACCGCTTATAGACCTTGACGAAAAAGCGGCAAAGATACTGAAACTTTGCTACTGAAACGCTTTTAGCGAAACTGACCGATAATTTCATTGCCAATAAACGATTTGCAAAGCGGATATAACGAACAGAAAAACTGATAATTCGTTTGCAAATATCAGAAAATCTAATAATTTTTCACTCTGAATTTCAAAATCGATGACAAAAAATACTTGAGTGTGCAAAAACTGCGCGCTCATATTTATTTTGTAAAGCAAGTATATATTAAACCGTGAAGATAAACGTCAAAGCGTACGCGCCCAAAGCGTTCGGTTGTATAGGCATACTGGCATTTATGGCTTTTATGCTTGCAAAACCCGAATATTATCTGGACTCGGCAAGAAAAGGACTCGCATTGTTTGCCACGAGCGTTTTGCCGTCTCTTTTCCCGTTCTATTTCTGCTCGTTGCTTTTGACGTATTCGGGAGCGGTCGGAGCAATATCCAAACTCGGAGAAAAACCGGTAAAACTCATGTACAACGCACCCAAAGAAAGTGCATACGCACTGTTTTTGAGCATGCTTTGCGGTTACCCTGTCGGCGCAAGCACGCTTTGCGAACTATACGAATCGGGCATACTCACAACGTCAGACGCAAAAAAAGCGTGCGCGTTCTGCTCCACTTCGGGGCCTATATTTATGATAGGCACGATTGGCGGCGCGATATTCCACGACGGGCGCATAGGCTGGATTGTGCTTTGTTCGCATTATATCGGCGCAATTCTCAACGGGCTTATATATCGCGCAAAAAAGGATAAAAAGCAAAACGTCACGACACTGCGTACGTACGACGTTGACGGCGTTATGTCAAAAGTCGTTTCAAAAGCCACCGTCAACATGCTTTACGTCGGCGGATATATCGTGATTTGCGGCATGCTCGTAGACACGCTCTCTCTTATAGGTTTTGAAAACGCAACGTCTTCACTGCCGTCTCTTCTCGGTCAATCGCTGAACGCAATCGTTTACGGGCTTATAGAAATGACGCGCGGCGGCATTGCGTGCGCAAACGTCGGCAACGCTCAACTTGCCTGTGCGATAGCAAGCGGCATAGTTTCGCTCGGCGGACTTTCGGTAACTCTTCAAAACTATACGTTTCTGTCAAAGGCAGGCGTCGGTTTTTTCGAAATGACTCTTCGCAAAGTCACGCAATGCCTAATATCCGCTCTTTGCGCTTATCTTATCGGTTTTTCGCTGTAAAACGGAAAAAAGTGAAAAAGTGTGGCACAAAATATTGACTTTTTGCTCGTTTGTCCTTTATTGTGTAGGCATGGAGTGATAAATTTCACTATATTTCACACGAATAAGGAGACAATTATGAACAAAAACTGGAGCAACACTGCACTTGTTGCTTATTCGCTTTTGCCCAAAATCGCAAAAGAACTCAACTCAGGCGTGGAAAGCCGCGTAAGATCGAGTTTTCAGAGCCGTCATCTGAAAATCGGCGTAAGCACCGAACAATTAATAGGTGAAATCCTTGACCTGACCGAAGAAAAACGCAAAATCGTCAACCTGCGATTTATCGTGAAAAAGGCTCTCGACAAAATGGTTGACGCCGACAGAGAAATACTCGTCGAACGAATAGTGCAAAAGAAAACTTTCCAGGAAATTGCCGATTCTCACAAAATCGCACTCCGCACCGCTTTCAGACGAATAGCAAACGCCGAAGAAGATTTTGCAAACAATCTGCGACGATGCGGATACACCGAAGACTGGCTAGAGAAAGAATACGGCAACGACAAATACATTGCTCCGATACACGAAAGAATAAAACAGGACAAATATTTCGTAGCAAAGAATTTATAAAACCCAACGATAAAAATTGAAAATTTGCAAGAAACTGCGACGGCGGTTGTTTTCCTATTGCCTTTTTTCAAAAAACGGACGCTAAAATGCGACGATATTCGACAAATTGCGCGTTTCAAAGTATTTGCACGAATTTTCACCATATAAAAAATCGGCATTTCTGCCGATTTTTTTACTTTCATAACGAACGTTGCTTTCGTAAAATCTAATGCGATAATTTAACTTTTATACTCTAAAAACCGCTTTTTATCAATAGCAGTTTTTGATAGTAACTGAAAGATATGCGTCAAGGTCAAACGACGTCCAGGGCGCAACTTCCGGCGGATAAACTCTGAAAGTCATCTCTTTTCCGCTCACAGGGTGCGCAAAGCGAAGTTCGGTTGCCCACAAAGACAAGTGCGAATTCGTTTTACTGCCGTATTTCTTGTCTCCGACGATAGGATTGCCCATGTTGGAAAGTTGCACTCTTATCTGATGTCCGCGCCCCGTCACAAGATTGACCATAAGAAGCGAATAATCGCCTTTCTGACAAAGCACTTTGTAGTCGAGTTCGGCGTATTTTGCACCTTCGCTGAGCGCGGGAACGACCTTGACCGTGTTGGTATCCGGGAATTTTTTGAGATAGCAAGTGAGTTTGTCCGCTTTATATCTCGGCGCGCCTTCGACGACTGCGAGATATCTCTTTTCCACTTCTCCGTCTCTTATCTGCTGGCAAAGTCTTGCCGCCGCTTTTGACGTCTTTGCAAACACCATAACGCCGCCCGTCGGTCTGTCCAGACGATGCACGAGCCCGAGATATGCGTCACCCGGTTTATTGTACGTTTCGACAAGATACTGTTTGAGCATTGTCAGCATATCCGCATCGCCGCTTTCGTCCGCCTGCACGGGAACGTCGTAAGGCTTCACGACCGCGAGCAAGTGATTGTCTTCGTATACGATTTTCAAATCTTTGTAAGTCATTTTTCTTTTTCCGTTTATCGATTATTTTCTTGTATCGTTTGAGATATTCTGTCGATTGAATGATTTTGAAAATTCCGATTTCAATCGAATAGAATATCGATATTTTTTATTTTGTGAAAGTTGCAAAAGCCGTGCAACCTTGCGGAAGAACAAGCCCTTCCTTTGTCGCAAGTCCTATTTCGTCGGCGTCGATAACAGCGTTTTTCGGAAGTGCGAGTTTGAGTATGTTTGCCATAACCGTAGGTTGAAGCCCCGTCGTGTAACTGTTGAGACACACAAACAACGGCTCGTCGCTCAAAAGGTTTGCCACGAGTTCGACGAGTTCGGATATACCTTCTTCGATTTTCCATTTCTCGCCGTTCGGACCGCGCCCGAAAGACGGCGGGTCGAGAATAATCGCGTCGTATTTGTGTCCCCTGCGAATCTCTCTTTGACAGAATTTGAAGCAATCGTCTATGATATATCTCATTCCGCTATTGTCGAGCCCCGACAACTTTACGTTTTCGCCGGCACGCTCCACCATAGCCTTTGCGCTGTCCACGTGGCACACGTTTGCGCCTGCTTTTAGGCACGCAACGCTTGCCGCTCCCGTGTATCCGAAAAGATTGAGCACATTTATTTTTCGCCCGGCACCTTCGATGAGTTTCATCATTCTGTCCCAGTTCACCGCTTGTTCGGGGAAAAGTCCGGTGTGTTTAAAGCCCATAAGTTTGAGCGAAAATTTCAAATCGCGCCAACCTATCGTAAACTCGCTCGGAATCTGACGGCGATATTTCCACATACCGCCACCCGTTTGCGAACGCTCGTAAACCGCATCGATATTTTCATAGGAGCGAAGCGGCTTTTTTGCGTGCCATATGACTTGCGGATCGGGACGAAGGAGAGTGAGATTGCCCCACTTCTCCAACTTTTCGCCGTCGCCCGTCACTATGACGGAATATTCTTTCCAGTCGGGTGCGATTTTCATACTCTCTTGACAGAAATGGTCACGGTTTCGCCGTTGATGTCGCAATCTTTGGCAAATCCGTCAATCGTGGTGCTGATGCCGTCTGCAAGCACGTCTTTAAGGAAGTCCGCACGCTCGAAGATTCTCTTCGCTTCGCCCGTCGCCTTGTAGCCGATGACGATATGGTCGGTCACTTCGAAGCCTGCTTCCTTACGCATATTTTGTATCTTTGATACAATTTCTCTTTCGATACCTTCGTCGATAAGTTCGGGCGTGAGTTCGGTGTCAAGAACGACCGTCGTTTCGCCGTCGCTTTCGCTCGAATAACCTTCCTTGTTCTTCATATTGATGAGAAGGTCGTCTTTTGCAAGTTCGATGAGTTTGCCGTCGATGTCGTATTTGAACAAATCGCCGTTTTTAACCGCCGCAACGATTTCTTCCGCTCTTTCCTGCAAAAGTTGTCTTATCTTACCCAGCATTGCGCCGTATTTCGGTCCGAGTGTGCGAAGTTGCGGTTTCAAATCGTAACTTACGAACACGTTGTTGTCCTGCGAATGTTCGACGCTCTTGACGTTGAGCTCGTCTTCGACGAGTTCTTTAAGGTCGTTTGAAAGTTCGTATCTGCCGTTGTAGAAGAGTTTTGAAAGCGGCTGTCTGTTTTTAAGGTTAGAGCCGTTTCTTGCCGCTCTTCCGAGAACGACGAGTTTGAGAACGTTGCCCATGCCTTCTTCAAGGCGCGGATCGATCATGCTTTCGTCCGCAATCGGGAACGAGCAAAGATGCACGCTTTCGGGCGCGTTCTTGTCGAAGTTGCGGACGAGATTCTGATACATTTCTTCCGCAAGGAACGGTGTGAACGGCGCAAGAATCTTTGAAAGCGTTGCAAGAACGGTATAAAGCGTGGTGTAAGCCGCTTCCTTGTTCTTGGTCATATCGCTGCCCCAAAAACGTTCTCTGCTGCGTCTGACGTACCAGTTGGAAAGCACGTCCACGAAATCGCCGATTGCACGTGCGGTTTCGGTTATCTTATATTCCGCAAGACCTTCGTCCACCGTCTTTATGAGCGTGTTGAGCCCCGAAAGAATCCACTTGTCCATAATTGTGAGTTTTTGGTCTTTAAGGTCGTGTTCGAGCGGATTGAACTTGTCGATTTCGGCGTAAAGCACAAAGAACGCATAAGTGTTCCAAAGCGTGCCCATAAACTTTCTTTGGCTCTCGCTGACAGCGTCCGCGTGGAATCTCGACGGAAGCCACGGCGCGCTCGTCGTGTAGAAATACCATCTCGTGGCGTCTGCGCCCTGTTTGTCGAGAACGGTCCACGGGTCAACCACGTTACCTTTGTGCTTGGACATCTTCACGCCATCCTTGTCGTTGACGTGTCCGAGAACGATACAGTTCTTGAACGGCGCTTTGTCAAATAACACGGTGTTGACGGCAAGCAACGTATAGAACCAGCCGCGTGTCTGGTCAACCGCTTCCGAAATGAAGTCCGCCGGGAAAACTTTCTCGAAAGTTTCTTTGTTTTCAAACGGATAGTGCCATTGCGCAAAAGGCATAGAGCCCGAGTCGAACCAACAGTCGAGCACTTCGGGCGTACGAATCATTTCACCGCCGCATTCGCATTCCCACTTCACGTCGTCGATATACGGACGGTGCAATTCGACGTCGTGGTCGAGATGCGCTTTTTCACGAAGTTCTGCCTTGGAGCCGATGACGTGAATCTTTCCGCACTTGTTGCACACCCAGATAGGAAGCGGAGTGCCCCAGTATCTTTCACGGGAAATGCCCCAGTCGATGACGTTTTCAAGGAAGTTGCCCATACGGCCGTTTTTGATGGTCTCGGGCATCCAGTTGACGGAATCGTTTGAAACGAGCAATTTTTCTTTGACGTCCGTCATCTTCACGAACCAACTCGAACGAGCGTAGTAAAGAAGCGGAGTGTCGCAACGCCAGCAGA
>CALGEU010000364.1 GCA_937881285.1 uncultured Clostridia bacterium
ATCAACAAACAAACACTCAAAGAGTGTTTTTTTGTTACTCTTTTCCGTGTGGACTTGAACCACCTTTTTGATGTTTTATTTGCAAAAAATGGGTGAGTATTTTAGACTCTAAATAGAAATGCCCCATCTTTCCGGTCCACGCCGGTATTTCTTCCACCACTCGCATTAAGTGCTTTCTCTACATAATTATCCGTCGCTCGTGGGGAAGACAGGCGGCACTCGCATAGATAAGTATCGTACCCTTGTTATGTCACTCGTTCGCAAGTGCAAAGAACAACACGCACTTGCTCACTTGTACTTCACACACAAGGGCTCCCGCACGTCAAAAACAAGCGAACTTGTGCGTGAGTAAGAAAGATGAAAGCGCAGTTTTTGGCGCGTGGGAAAAAGGAACACAAAGACCGAAAGGCAAACGATTGCAACGGGTTGTAATCGTTGCAAAATGGGCTTTGTGACGTAAGCTCGGCGCTTATTTGCTCGCCGCCTTGCGGCTCGTGTTCCGTCTTTGAAATACAGGTTGCGCGACTAAGTGGGCAACGAAAGAGTGAATACGAAACGACCGTTCGATAAACTCGCGGTCGGTGGTTTTGTCTCGTCTTCAAATATGCACATATCGTGTATGAGAATGCTCCGAACAAGTTTTCATTTCGGGCGCAATCTCAAAACTTTGTCATTGCGAGCCGACTTGTTCGACGTGGCAATCTCGTGGAAACGAAACGATAATCTTTTTCTGCGCCCGTGCCAAAATTATTCATTGTTAATTATTCATTATTAATTTCTACTTGCAAGCGATGCCGTTGCCGCTATGACGGCTTTTGTCCGGACGGCTTTTGTTCTCGCTTTGTTTGACAAAGGACAGCAATTCGTGTTATATATGTGATTGAAAAATTGTTGTGGATTTTTCCAGTTGCAAACATCTTTTCGCCACACGACCTTGCGTTGCGTGGCGTTTTTTTGTGAAATACGGAAAATATCCGCACAAACAGCCTATTGCGCAACACATA
>CALGEU010000365.1 GCA_937881285.1 uncultured Clostridia bacterium
ATGAACGTCTTGAAGAAGTTCACGCATTCGCCGATAGATTTGATGTCCACGTTTTCGTTTGAAGCGTGCATTCCGCCGAGTTGATCAAACGAGAGCGTGCAGGGCGTGCAGCGTATTGCGTGAGTTGCGATTTGTTGCAAAACTCTGCAATCCGTTCCGCCGAACATGAGATAGGGCACGACGGCAACGTCGGGATATACCTTGTTGAGTGCCTTTTTGAAAGACTGATAGCCTTCGCCGTTCAAATCTATCATCGGGGAAGCGTTGCGTTGCAAATCCACTTGCATTTCAAGGTCGAATTTCTTTGCGATTTTCTCAAGTTTTTTGAAGCATTTCTCGCAAGTGTCCGTCGGTGCGATACGCAAGTTTGCGTTGACCCACGCTTCTTGCGGAATTACGTTGGGCGCGGCAGAGCCTTGCGACATAGTGAACACCATGCTGGTTGCAAACATGCTGTTTCCGTATGACGCGTTGATTTTCGGCGCAAGTCTCGACACCCACCAACCGTTGAGACCGATAGTTTTGCAGAAGAGTTTGAGCGGCGGAGTGAGAGCGTCTCCCATGCCGTAAATCATTGCTTTTGCCGCTTTTGACATCTTCGGCTTGAAAACCGTGTGTTTTTCGCAATAATTCACAAATGCCGCAAGTCTTGCAATCGGAGTGTGCTTTGGCGGTTGAGAAGAGTGTCCGCCTTTGCCGCGCGCTATGAATTTTACGTCCGCATAGCCTTTTTCGAGTATGCCGACGGCTGCAACGTCTTTCGTCATGAATTTTGTCGTTTTTCTTATGATTGCGCCGCCTTCGTCAACGACGAGAAACGGGGTTATGCCGTGCGTTTTGAACCAGTCGCGCGCCATTTCCGCACCCGGACCGCCCGTCTCTTCACAGTCGCTGTAACTGAGATATACGTCTTGCTCGGGCACGAAACCGTCCGCAATGAGTTCGTCAACTGCCTGTATGGTGGAAAACAGCGTGTTCTTGCAGTCCATTGCGCCGCGACCGTACACTTTGCCGTCTTCAATCGTCGCAGAGTAGGGCGGATATTTCCAGTCGCCGCCTACTGCCGGAACTACGTCTTGATGCGCCATAAGAACGAGCGGACGCTCCGAAGATTTGCCGCTCCATTTATAAAGCAATACGTCGCCGCCTACGTCCATCTTTTCACAGACTCTCGTTACGTTGGGAAATTCTGCGTCGAGAACCTTGTGAAACGCGTCGAAATACTCGTGTCCGCTGTTCGTGACGGTGGGGCATTGAATGAGTTTTACAAAACTGTCTACGTATCCGTTTTCGTTTTTCATGATAAACTCCTGAATCTTTAATAAAACAATTGTACAACGCAATCGGCGTTTATTCAAGCAAAATTTTTACGCGCCGAGCGGAAAAACGACGAAATATTGAGTATGTAGCACGCAGATACTGATTTTTCGTATTTTGTTCATTCGGAGCGTTCTTATAAACGGAATGTGATTATTCGAAGACGGAACACGAGCCGCAAGGCGGCGAGCAAATAAGCGCCGAGCTTACGTCAC
>CALGEU010000366.1 GCA_937881285.1 uncultured Clostridia bacterium
GGACAAGGCTCGCGACGACATCTTGAATCACGAAGTCGTTGCCGATTTGTACAAGAAACGCAAAGCGTTTGAGAATAAAGCCTAACGGCGTGGGAGAGAAGATATGGCAAGAATCAACCTTGAAGCAAAGAATGATTATGAAAATGCCGTGTTGAAATACCTTGAAGAGAACGCATCTGATGTTCTCGTTGAAAAAATCAATTCCGGCAAAAAAACACTTCGATCATGTTTTGATTACATCCGGGGCGAAGCAAAAAAGCAGGCGCAAGGCGGATGCGCGATGATTTCGGATGCAGTTGTATTCGGGTGGGCAATTCACTACTTTGAAGAAGACGAAATCAAAGTAAAAGATACTGGCGAGACAAAGCCTATTCCCGAACCGAAAGAATTAATCAAGAAGACCGAAAAGAAACAAGCCAAGACCGTTGAAAAGAACGAAGAGCAGTTGTCACTGTTCGCATTGTTGGGGTGAGATATGAAAGCATCACTGATTAAGGCAATACCGAGAGAAGTTAAAGCGGAAATTAAAAGGCTTGATGCAATCCGACTTAACTTATCCTTGCGGAACAATACGAGATACTACTCATACTTCGACACGGTCGGCTGCGACCTTGCCAAAGTAACGGTCGCCGTAAAAAACCATCCAAAAACGAAGAAACCAATGATTAAGCAAGTCGCTGTACACGGTATCAGTGGTTGGGCGTTTGCAAGAGATATGGACTACACTTATATCGCTGGCTATCAGACGTATTGGGGCAATAGTGAGATTAAAGGCATTAAAGAAAAGCCTTCGCCGTGGGTTGGGGTTGAAGAAAAGTATTTCGATCCGATGTCCGACCAAGTTTGTCTTGAAAGACTCGAAAATACACCGTACAAATATTCCGGATACAAACAATGTTGCGAACAAGGCATAGATGTGTTTGATTATTTGAAGACGTGGATAGAACACCCAAAGGCTGAATTGCTTATGAAAGCCGGAATAGGGTGGCTCTGCAAAAGCAAGCGAATAATCAATCGATGCGAGATGGACAAGTTGTTTATTACTTTTATACGGCGCAACGTCGAGTTTTTGAGAATGAATAGACCGAGCATCTCGACAATTATACGAGCGTTCCGCTCGAATATACCGATAAACAATGCGATGTTTATTGAAGAGTTCTACACAAGCAATTCGGAATATATACAGGACATTAAAGTGGTCGTACGTGAGAATGAGATCAACCATCTCGTTGCGTATTTAGAGAAGAACAACATCAACAAAGAAAGTTATGCGGACTATGTGCATGCTTGTGTGTTTCTCGGAATCGACATGAACGACACAAAGAACAAATACCCGTTGGACTTCGATTATTGGCACAATATGCGACTTGACCAATACTACGCACAAACCGATTGCAAAATGCCGGGGAGAATGGCGGATGTTTCTTGTAAGTACAAGGGAATGCAATATTCCGGGATGTATTGCGTGATCATTGCAAAGTCAAAGTTCGACCTTGAAAGAGAAGGTAAAGTTTTACAACACTGCGTCGGGCGGATGAATTACGACGTAAGAATGGCGGAAGAAAAGAGTTTGATCTTTTTTGTAAGAAATACGGAAAACCTTAATATGCCATACGTCACTCTTGAATATTCGTTGTCGCAAAAGAAAGTTGTGCAATGTTATGGCGCGCATGATTCTCGACCTTCGCAAGAAGTAATCGACTTCGTATACAACAAGTGGCAACCTTATGCCACAGAGCAACTTGAACAAGTTGCATAGGAGAAAAACAATATGACGTGGGATGACTACAAAAAAGAATTATACGAAGCGTGTGCCATGCATATCAACGCGGCAAGCATTGCTGCTGATAGATATGCATCGGCAAAGACCGAGCAAGAACGTGCCCAAGCAAAAATTGAAAACAAAGAACACCTTGCAGCGCACTTTGCTCTTCAGTGGGCATTGTACAAGGCAAGCGAAATTGAAAAAGGAGAGAAAAATGTTTCAAATAATCATTAAAGACCTAGACACAGGCGAAATCAAAACTGACAAGAAAATAAAATGCTTTATAGCAGGGGGATGTGACGAAAATGGTAACGGCGTTATAGTGAATGCAATCGCAGGCACGCCCGCAGAATGTGTTAGTGCATTGTGTGCCGCCGAAGCCGCAAAAAAGAGAGTAATCGAAAAACCGGGCGTAGCAGTAGCATTTCTATTCGCAGGACTAAAAGGCGATTTGGACGATTTGCTGAAAGATATGAACGACGACGAAGAAGGCACTGAGATCGAATACGAAAATTGCACGATAAAGGCAGGGAAAGACGAATGAAAAGAATAGAAATAGACGAACTTACATTTTCAAAACTTATGAACGGCGTAAAAAGAAGCGTATCCACTGGCGGATACAAGGAATCGCTCGAATACATACAACTCAAAGTCAGCGCAGATAAAGTAGTCGCTTTTTCTACAGATGGATACAGGGCGGCGAGAGTCGAAATCAAACATACATATCCGATTGAAGAAGAGTTTGTGTGTTACATCAAGCCTATCCCGATAAAAGTAAGCAAGACATTAACAGGCGTAGTTGTAATAGAAAAAACAGAGAAAGAAACCTTTGTCGAAGTTCCGACCGCCTTTGGTTCTTGTAGATACCGTTTTGCGCCACCAAAAGACAACTACATAGATGCAGAAAACGTGTATAGGACGGCAAAAGTACACGACAGAGAAGTTAGTTTCCGCGTGTCTGCTGCAATAAACGCATTCCGAGCGTTGAACGGAACGAATGATTATAACTATGCAACCATTGAAACGTCTGACGACAAGATTAAGGCATTCGTCATTCGAGCAGAACAAGACGGAATCATAAACGAGCAAATTATATTGCCGGTGCGCAAAGTTTGAGATGGGGCGGAAATGAACGCAGTTTTAATATCAATACAACCGAAATGGGTTGAGAAAATAGCAAACGGAGAAAAGACAATCGAAGTGCGCAAGACCGCACCGAAACAAGTGCCATTCAAAGCCTACATCTACTGCACAAACACGCCACAACTTCATCATTTATACGATTTAAGGCACGTCAACGGCGACACTGGCAAAATAAGACTCGGATGTGTGCAGCACAATAAATACAGCCTTGTTGCAGGTGGATGGCTAAACGGCAAAGTTATAGGCGAATTTATCGTTGATAACGTTGTCGAGTTTGAAAGCGAATTTCACGATGACAACTCAACAGAAGAACTGCGCCGAGTTTGGTATGACGAAGACGACGGCGAACGAGATGCGGAACTGTTTGCAGAAGACAGCGAGCCGAACTACCTTTGCACAGCGGCTTGCTTGACTTGGTACGAACTCAAAAATTACGTCGGAACCGGCGATCGCATATTCTACGCTTGGCACATATCCGACTTGAAAATTTACGATAAGCCAAAAGAACTACACGAGTTCAAGAGAGAATGTCCGAAGACCAGCATAAAACGCTCCGACTGCATAACTTGCCCGTTCGAATACTACGAACCGCGCAAAAGCGTTTCGAGCTGCGACGCATATCTTAAAAGACCACCGCAATCGTGGCAATATGTACAGGAGTTGGAATAATGAAAAAGAAACAAGACCAAATACGACAAATGATTGAAATTATTGTGAAATCTCAATTCGATTGTAGCAAACAACGCTGCTTTGTATGCCGCCATCATTCAGACAACTATGATTGTCGATTGCGAGAAAGAGCCAGTAAACAAGCCTATGCTCTTATCAAAGCGGGCTATGGAGATGTGTCAGAATATAAGGAAAAAATTCAATCGCTTAAAAATAACGAAATTGTAACAATTAAAACATGTAATCAAATAGTGCGTGATACTTATAGAAAAACACAAGCAGAACTCAAGCAAGCGTCGGATAAAATAAATTTGTTGCAGGATAGCATCAAAGAAAAAGATGCTGAAATTAAAAGGCTGAAAGAAGTCGTTAAAAACTATAAAGAAGTACTTTGTGAAACAACACAACGAAAAGATGATGCAACTAAACTTAACGACACGCTTGTTGAAGAATATGAGAACAAAATCAAGCAATCGCAAATCGATGTACTGAACAAGGTGAAAGAACAGGTGTTTCATGGTGTCAGTCTATTCTTTCTTCAACTTTACATCGATGAACTAATCAAGGAGATAGAAAAATGATTATACTGATAGTTTTAGGAGTTTTGTTGGCAATAGCAATTATTACTTTTGCGGTTTTTTTCGTCAAAGATAACAATAATTGCATTTGGGAAATCGCCGCATTTGCTATGGTGGTACTCATCGTCGCACTTATAGTTGCAGGTGGATTTGCAATAAGTGCAAAGGTAGGAGCGAAGTATGACAAGGCGTATATCGAAATGAACTCTCAATATGAAGTTTTGGTGCATCGTCTCGAAAATCAAACAGACCATATTCTCGAAGACACCGAACTTTACAACGACATAGTGGAGTACAACACAACGGTAAGGCAAGAGAAAAAATTACTCGATAGTAAATGGATTGGAATATTCTACGACAAGAGCATTATGAAATGCAAAGAAATCGATTTGAGTGCTTTTAGCAAGGGGGTGCAACATGCATAGGAATATCGCAGTTAATTTAGTTTTGATAGTTATACAAGGAATTGCGCTTGCTGTTCTCGGCGCATTTGCTATTTACTATACTGTAGAAGATGAAGCACCAGCCATAGTATCATTTATAGCGTTGTATCTCGCGGTCACAAGTTGGGGCATTCGTAAAATCATTACTTTGTGAGACATAATGGATAATTTGTTTAGAATCATAGCAATAATTCTTTCGGTCATCGGTCTTGGGCTTTCTATAGTGGCAATTCTTATGAACCACGGGATTATCCCTAACTAAAAAACTTTTCAAAAACTAAAAGTGTAGCGGAAAGTAGCGGTAAGATATGGTATGTTCTGTATGGTTGGAAGTGTGGATGACCGTTTTGGCACACGCTTTCCAACCATTCTCTCCCTAAAAAAGCCTGCGAAACCCTGCTATTTGGCGGGGTTTTCGCTTATAGGAGCATACAATGAAATGGAACGAAAGCGAACATCCAAGAGACGATGACGGAAAGTTTAAGGACGGAACCGGTGGTGGCGGCAAAACGCAGTGGATAACATCGAAGAGAGACTATTCCAACGTGCAGGCTGACGAAAAGGACTTGCAATATGATTCGGAGAATGGTAAAATAAAACAAAACAAAGGTTTTATTAACATTCAACTGTTTGCACCACGACTTGAAGAGCAATCAACGCAAGAGTTGGAGAAAACTATTAAGTCTCATGAAAAGATTATGGAGATTCATAAAGATAAGATCAAAAACCCTGAAAAGCATTGTAGTGATTGGGAAAGTATTGATCAAAGGAAAAGAGATGGACGCATTGAGTATTGGGAAAAAGAAATTAAAAACCATACAAAATTAATCAAAAAAGCGCAGGAGTTAATAAAGGAGAGAAAAGATGGAAAAAAGTGATGAAGTTTTGGAAGTTATAAGCTGCTCGTTGAAAAGGTTGGAAGAACAACACGTCAATGAGTATATTGCGAAGCGAATGGAAGATCCGTATTATCGCGATGTGTTACAAGGTATGTATATGGCAATCGATGTTATCAACAATGACCTTATGGGAGAATTTGGAACGGATGAAGTGTCAAAGGCATTAGGATTTTTCCAATTGGCAAATAAGCTTGAACGGAACATGTGATTTTTGAAGAAAACAACAGGAGTGCGAGTGTAATTCAATGGTTAGAATTTCGGTCTTCCAAACCGAATACGAGAGTTCGATTCTCTCTACTCGCTCCACGGATGATTGACGTAACGGTAGCGTAGCGGTTTGCTAAACCGTCCGAGAGCAATCTCGTGCAAGTTCGACTCTTGCATCATCCGCCAATTTTTTATAGAAAAAGAAATAAGCACATCGTAACGGTGTGCTTTTTTTATACACAAAAACACAAAAGGGGGTGGTCGCAAATGACCAAAGCCGAAAGGGAAGCCTTGAAAGCCGAGTTCATCGCAGGCGACTACCGGACAATAAAAGAGTTTGCCGAAAAGAAAGGCATAGCATACACGGGCAATTTTCGTAATGATGTCGCCAAAGAACATTGGTGGGAAGACAAGAAAGCACACAACAAGCGCATCCAAGACACAATCGTGGCAAAAGTAGAAGCAAAACGTGTTGAAGATGCATTGCGTGATGCAACAGCACGGCAGAATGAGACATTGAAAGCAACTGCATTGGTTCGAGACAAGGCATTGAAACTTCTAGGAGCGGCAAGGTCTGCAAAGGAAGTAAATGCAATAGCATCTGCGTTGTATCGAATTAACGAGATTGAGCGTGGACTTCTGAATTACGATAAAGGTTCGGGAGAAGATGCCAAGAGCAGGCTTGCAGAAGTAATTGATGCAATCAAAGGGGCGAGTAAACAATGAACCCTGTAGCATTTACATCGAAGCAGAAACAAATGCTCAATCTCCCGCACAAGACATGGAATATATACACGGGTGCTGTTCGTTCGGGCAAGTCATACGGCACGATGTTTCTCATTCCACAGCGCATAGGAGTGCATTATAAGCAACCTTGCTTGATTGTCGGGAAAACTCTTGCAACGGTCGAGAGAAACGTTCTACGACCGTTAAGGACGATATTCGGCGGATATGACGTTGGAGATATAAAGGGAAGAGCAGACGGCGGACGTTACGTTGTTCTTTGGGGCAAAGAAGTCGATTGTGTTGGCGCAAACGATGAGCGCGCCATATCGAAGATTCACGGCGCAGAATACGGTTACGTTTATTGCGACGAGATGACGCTATATCCCGAGAACTTCTTCAGAATGTTGCAATCTCGTCTATCATTGCCCGACAGTGAGTGCGACGGAACATGTAACCCGGACAGCCCATCTCACTATTTGAAGCAGTTTCTCGACAGCGACGCGTTCACGAAGAACGGCAACTGCATACACTTCACGATCTATGACAACGAATTTTTGCCGAAAGAATACGTGGAGAGACTTGAAGACGAGTATCGCGGGACGATCTATTTCGACCGATGGATACTTGGTAAATGGGTGAGAACGGAAGGCTTGGTCTTTCCGCTTTTTCGTCGTGAGCGCAACTTTCTCACGCTTGACGAGTACGCCGAGCGCAACCGTGGCTCTACGAGAGAGATTCGCTATGTTATATGGGGCGGCGACGGCGCGACGACTAACGACGCGACGGCTATCGTTCCGTTGGCGATTCTTGCAGACGGGCGCGCTGCAGTGCTTGAGAGTTTTTATCACGATCCTAAAGTGAACGGTCAGATGTCGAACGAGCAACTCGTTCCGTATATCCGAGATTATCTCGAATTTATGAACAGAAAATATCGGCTGTATGAAATGGGCGTTCAACACTGCATGCCGATAGACTGCGCGGCGGCTGACCTTGTGCAGACGATGCGGTATCACTTCCCGAGATACAATCCTATATCGTTCACAAAGAAAGACATAAAGAGAACTACGGACGTTGTGAACAACGCTTTCTCGCGTGGAAGCATCACTATCATCAATACCAACGGTTGGTACAACTGGGTTCAAAAGAAAGAGATGTCAGGAATTCAACCGCTTGTTGTAGAACTCGAAACGATGATATGGAACGACGACAACAGCGATGTCGTACGCAAGACATACGACGGAAAGATACCAAACGATGCGGCAGACGCATTCCGTTACGCAGTCAACACGTATTACAACAACCCGTTGAATCTATGGGAAACGCCTGAGTGCGATTTGCCATATTGAAAGGTGAAAAATGGACAATAAGGTAGAATTTAAGAATAATGAATTTGCACCGTGGCAAACTGGCGCGGCATTTGCAACGAACTGGACGTATTCGTATGTCAATAACTCGTTGTTTTTCGCGAAAGTGCGCGGCACATTCAGACCGTTCATGGTGCGTTGCGTTCAGAACTGGCTATGGTGGTATGACGGATGGGTTCCGTATTTCCACAATGCCGAGCGTGGAATTATGTCGACCGGGCTTGCAAAGGCTATCGTTGACCGCACTGCGAAGAAAGTGTCAGGTTCTCGCATCATGTTCAAGAACGCATTCGACGAGAAGAGTACGAAGAAAGGCACAGAAGTCAACGATTCGCTTAAAGCAATCGCAGAGTGGGCAGACAAGACGAATTTCTCGCGCGCAATCAAAATGGGAACGAGATTCGCACTTGCGGCGGGAACTGCGCTCATCAAAATAAATCAAGGCGCAGACGGTAAGTTTGGCGTTGAATGTATCCGCTTTGACCGCTTTATTCCGTCAGTGGATAACACAGGACGGTTGAACGAAGTCACCGTATTTCTGCTTGCGAATATTGACATCGGCGATAAGAGTGTACAGAACCGTAACGTTTATACGCTCGAAGAACATCGTTATTATGGCGATTACATTAAAAGCGATGGCAGAGTGCTTCACAATGTGCCGATATGTGAGTATCAGGTTCACGTGTACAGCAACACGGTGCAGAACGGCATTGGCGAGTATTCTGATGCGTACGGCGGCAGATGTCAGTGGAAAGACGTGCCGAAGCAGGTCAGAAAAGCCATTCGAGAAAAGTACGGACTTTGGATCGACAAGCCGATATTGCTCCCGTTTCAGGACTTGGGATGCGAACTTTTAACCAGCACGGACTGCGTCGGTAATTATCCCGATCTCCCGTTTGGTGAGAGTTTGCTTGCGAATATCATTCCGCACCTGCAAGAGTACGATTACTATCACTCCGCGATGTGTACGGATATGTATCTCGGTCGTGGCAAGGTTCTCGTTCCGAAAGGGCTTTCGAGCGCACAATCTCCGATGGGAGACAATGCGTATAACGGTCTTGACGGCACGACATTCACGCAACTTCCGAGTATGAACCCGGAAGAGCAGAAGCCAACTCCGATACAGTTCGACCTGCGCGCGCAAGATTGGCAGTTAATCAGAAATACGATAATCGAGAACATCGCAATCAACACAGGGCTTTCAAGCACGACGATTGCATCGTTTCTTAACGACAATTCGGCAAAGACGGCGCGCGAGATCTCGACCGAAGAAAACGAGACGGCAGGCTTTGTTGACGACATGCGCGGAGTCATCGAGCAACCGATTAACCGCATTATTGACCGCATAAGGCTTGCAATGGGCTTGCCTGATAAGGTTGTGGTGCGCTGGTCTAATGCTTCGCTTCAGAATAAGTATACGACGGCTGAAACGCTCAATCTCGCAAGACAAGGCGGTTTCATTTCGCAGTATAAAGCGGTGCAGACGTTCAACAGTGACGATGACGACGTTCAGGTTCAAGAAGAGTATGACCGCATCAAGGCGGAATCATCGCAAGAGTATGATGACACCGACAGCGGCGACTATTTCGGCAATGGTGGTGATTTGAATGATGACACGGAAACTGAATCCGCAGGCGAAAGCGATAACGGATTGTCAGTCGGAAATAAAGGCACTCGTCAATCGGATGTATTTGCAAGGTAAACCGCAAATCGACATAGAACGCGAAGTGCGCAAGGTCATAAAAAGATACGGCGTGCAACTCTCGAATAAACAACTTCGGGAGTTGATGCCTAAATCGATGTGGACGCTATATCGCGCGACTATGCTTGCTTTGGTAAACTCGTTTGGCGTCGATGGTCGAAAAGCGTATGAGCGCATACAGACGGCTCAAGCACTTGTGCAAGGCAAGCGAATTGCTACCGTCATACAAGACGGTGTTGAAATGCCGCTTTTGGGGCAAAGGCAGGGTATACCGAACGGCATATATGCGAAAGAGTATATGCAAAAAGTAAACGATGTCTATGTAAGTCTCGCGAAAGAAGATGCAACAGATCCCGATGATTTCAGCGGTCGAAACTCAATGAGAAACCGCGCCGAAATGGAAGTACGCAATGATTATCATCAGAGCGAAATACAAGGTCTTAAAGATAAAGGCGCACGTCTTGTAGTATGTAGCGCACACGCCGATTGTTCCGACCGTTGTTTCAAATGGCAAGGACGTGTGTACAGCCTTGATGGAACAAGCGGAAAAACGCCTGACGGGCAAGAGTATATCCCGCTTGAAACGGCAACTGACATCTATTACACGACAAAAGCAGGCAAGACGTACAAGAACGGTTTGCTAGGCTTCAATTGTCGTCACAGGCTTTACGAGTATGTGCCAGGAATGGGAATTCCGAAAGTTTCAAAAGCAGAACAAAGAAAGGAAAACAAAATCAATACCAAACAGCGAGAAATGGAGCGCAATATCCGCGAATGGCGGATGCGCGAAGACTTAAACCGTGCGGCAGGAAATAAGACTGCTCAAGCAGAAGCACAAAGGAAAGCGGCAGATGCGTATGCGCGTTATAAGAAATTCTCGCTTGAAAATGGTCGAGCATATTATCCCGACCGAGTAAAAATTTGAAAGGATGCGTGAAAGCGTATTCATATAGATTCGGCTTGCGATGGTGGCACGCGCTTGGGGCAGTCGCAGATTGCGTAGGGGCGCATGGATGTGTCGGAAGTAAGTTGAATCGTCTATCGATAGAATATTCAAAAAGGAGAACAAAGATTATGGCAATTTTTGGAAGAAAGAAATTGACCGTTGAAGAACTTATCGAAGCGCTAAATGCTTTGAGCGACGACGACAAAAAGAAAGTTATTGCCCAAAGCACGAGTGAAGACGTTTCCGAAGCAAAGGAAGACGTTGCAGATAAAGGCGAAGACAGTCAATCCGAACAAGACCGCGTGGATGAGAGCGTAGGAGAACAAGATAAACTCGACGGCGACGAAGACACGCAAGACGCGAAAGACCGTGTGGACGAATCTGAAAGCGAAGACAAGGTGGTTGATGAAACCGCCACGGACGACGCGACACCGACAGATGAACAGATTCCTGACGACGCGAAAGACAAAGAAGAATCGGACGACAAAGGAGATTTGTATAAACAAATCGAAGCACTCGGAGCGCGCTTTGATGCGCAGGACGAGAAGATCGCCGAACTTTCCGAAAGACTATCGCACCTTACGGATGCACTCGACAGTCAGCCATTTGGCGCACGCCCGCAAGCAGACGATTCCGACGCACCGACACTTTCAACCGAAGACCAAATTATGCGGTCTTACAATCCTGCATATCGCAGATAAACAAACTAAAAAAATAAAAATACAAAATTAAAAAGCACTCCAAACGGGGTGCTTTTTCAATGAAAGGAGAATCACTATGGGAGCACTTTTTGCAGCAATCAATACCCCCGAAATCAATTCAGCAACTCTTAAGCGCGTGATGGCATCGCGCGGTAAGGACAACATCTTTCAAGGCATTTTCACTCGTCCCGAAGAAGCATGTACCGAAAAGTTTTCAACCGACACCGCCGCGGCTGAAATTCAAATCATCCGTGTAAAACCCAACGCCGGACAGTCTCGTCAACTTGGTGCGGAAAAAAACGGCGGATGGTTCAATGACAATAAAGCATATATGCCGACCACCGAACCGTACGGCATCAAAATCATCAACGTCATCGACTACAACATCGACATTCCATCAAACGAGCAAGGTATGATGAATGTTGACGTCGCAGAAGCGGAAATGAGCAATCTCATCGGCAAAGTTGACCGTCATGTCAACGCTATTACTATGGCGGCACAACTTGCAAAATGGCTCACGTGCCAGGCGGCAGGCGATAAAGCAGTGGGCGACAAAGCAACCGGCAACAAGGTTACGGTTGATGCAACTCCGGGCGCAAATGCGTATCTCGGTTATCTCATCGACGCAAACGGCTATCTTGATGCGGGAAACGAAGATCAAGGCATCGACACCTATCCGAGAAACAAACGTGCATTCTTGCTTCGCTCTTCTTTGAACTCGAGCCTTAAGAAGCAAGGCGTTATCATCGGCGGTTCAAATTTCGGTCAAATCATGGTTCGCACGGGTGCGCTCGACAACGAAACCAAACTTGAAGACGTCATCAATTTCGTCGGCGAAGTCGACAACACTCCGTGCTATGTCGCATCGAATCCTGTTTGGACGTTGATTGAGCAGTATCTCGGATTGACCAAAGGCGCACTCGACAAAGTTCTCGGTCTCGCTGTCTGCGGTATCGGCACTGGTCGTGCGTTGGCATTCAACGATTCCGTCAAAACCATCGATAGCCCTGATGGTCAAGGCATTCGCATTCAGCCGAAATACCGTTTCGGTGCAGAGTGCTGGGACGAATATTCCGTCGTACCTATCGTTGCTAACGACTACGCAACCATTGGCACGATTGGGCAAGAATTTAAAGTCATCGCTCCGGGTTCGAGAGCGTGACCGAATGAAAGAGTGGGGTAACACCCGCTCTTTTATGCCCGAAAGAGTATCGCCGTGCAACTCGGCAAGCGGGCAAAAAAGGAGAAACAATATGAACTATCCGTATAACGATGACGCAATGATTTACGACGCAAAAAGACATCAGTATGTGTTGACAGAGAGATACGTTCTAGAAACTCTCGGCGTAAATCTTTCGCTTACACTCGATACAACGGGTGACGAGAACCCGTCAACACTCGGACAACGCATATTGCGCCGTGTGTCAGACTTTTTCTACAGATACATTTATGCGCACGGTTGCAACAAGGACTTTATCGAATATCTTCTTGCGAAATATCCGCCTTGCAGAGACATTATCAAGGACTGCCTTGTAGATGAAATGTATTATCAACTTCGCAACGGCGATTTCTTCAACTGCGCAGATGTCGACAAGCAATTCGACAGATGGGTATCTCCCACGACGCGCATGCGCCTGCAGGAAGAATTGCCAAACGGGATATGTTTGCTTTATCAGGGCAGATATAACGTAAGAAATATCGATTATAGGAGCGACTATTGATGATAAACGCACTTATGCCTAAATCGGACGATTTGGTCGTCGCAAAATGGTATCCGTCCGACGAGACTATGGAACAGGGCAAAATTATCAAATTCAAATTCTATACGGAATGGAGAACCGACAGGGAACAGCCAGTTCAAAACCTGATGAGCGTGCGGAACGAAACGCAGATTCAAACGCGATATAACTACGATTTCAAGAAAAACGACAAGTTGTATTTTGCAGGCGAATACTGGCTGATAACCGACGTTTCGCGTGAGTTTGACAAACGCGATAGCGAAAAATCACTCGCGCTCAATCGAGTTAGCCTTGCGGCAAAATACGTGCGTATGTCGGTCGTTAAGGTGGTTTGAAATGATTAGTTATGAAGAGCAATGCATAGTTATGCAAAACGTTATGACGGTGTTCAAATCTGTCGTTCCTATAAGAACGGGAAATTTGAAAAACAATGCTGTCAAGTGTGAGTACAAAGGAGACGGAAAGTGGCAGATAACCATTGACGAATCCGTTGCGCCTTATATGCCTTACACAAACGAGCCGTGGGTGTCGCCGAAATTTCACGGGAAGAAAAACCCGAATGAACACTGGTTCGACGATGCGGCAGGACTTATTGCATTGCTCTTATCGCAGGAACTTCACGGAACGTTGCGGCGATAAAGGAGATAGAAATATGATTTCCACACAGAAAATGGCAGATGTACTTACTGCCAAACTTAATAAATATGCGGGCAAAGTCAATGGACAGGACTTTCGATTTCTCATTCATTGCAACGAAGGTGATTTGCAAGCGAAAACGGAAAAGACGCAACGACAACTTCCAACCATTCTTATCAACGGAGTTTTGTTCGAGCAATCAAGCACTCCCATTCCCCTTGAAGGTCTTGAGTGTGTGCTTCTCATGCAAACGTTGCAGATACTTGTTCCTTGCGATATGCAAAGGGTATCGGGGCGTGCTGAATACGCTTTGACCGCGCTTAACGCTTTTGTCTCGGACATAGCGGGCAATGTCGGCTCGTTGACCGATGATGAAGACAAGAATTATTCATACGTGTTGAGCGTCTCAACGCCATTTGTCGGTACGGAAAACTATTTCGGCGATGTTGGCGCGGCGATACCGATTTCATTGCAAATCTCTTGGCAATTCATTCTCGACGGCGTTCTTGCGAACGCAGTGAAGATGAAACTCGGCGTTAAAGATTCGGCTGTGCAACATGCGGTCGTGCTTATGGACGGTGGCATCGTGAGAACGAGAACGGGCGATAGTACCAACGTTGAGAACTCTGAAGAAATGCAAACGGAAGTTACACAACAAGGCTTGACTATCAAAGTGATTATGCCATACAAGCGCAACGACGCGTCGCAAATGCTGTTCAAAGATATGCTTGTCGGCACTCTCAAGCGTGTATATACGCTTTCATACGATGACGGAGACGATGTGTATGACGGCGTATCCGCAACGTTCAACGTGTGCGCGAGAGAAATAACTGCTCCGTTGACCGCGGGCAAGGTTATGACGATTTCGGCAACCTTTGAAATCGCAAAGACGGAGATGTGATATGCCAACGAAGATAAACAGTGCAGGAGAACAACAAGAATATGTCCCCAAAGGAGAGTCAGACGGCGGGCAGTATTTAGGCGATGATACTAACAAGACACAGTGGATAACAACGGATAGGAACTATTCGAAACTACAACCAAAAATTGTCGAATTGAGTGATGATAATGACCTGGGACGTCTTATTGCAAGCAGTGACGAGAACAAGTACAAAGTCATCACAAAGTACATAATTAGCAATTATGGTGGAAACGATATTCTGTTTCCAGATGGATATTTCGCGAAAATTGACAATAGTGACGCAAAAGAACTTGCCCATAAAGCGGATAAAAAACGCACTGCCGAAATCAGTTTGCTGAATGATTTGATTGAATCATCGAGTTTTGTGAATGAAATTCAACTTCAGAAAGAAGAACATAACAAATTTGAAGCATTCAGATATTATCTCACGAAAACTCGATATAAAGATAAAGTTGATGAAATATGGCTGAATGTTGGTAAAGCAAGGAATTCAAAAGATGATGAGTGGCATTTCTACGCCATAACAAAAAAGGAAACCTTGCCCATCGATTAAGATGTGTCAAGGCTTCGGGAGTTTCTTGATCCAAAAACAAGGTTTCCTTTTTCAATACTATTATATGCACAAATCTTGTTTTTAGTCAAGTGGAGATTTGAAAATGGCAAAATATACGATAGACATCAATTTTAACGATGTTGCTAACGCCGAAGAAAAAGGTTATAAATCGAGTTTTGCAAAGCCTGACAAAATTGACGATGAAGCACCGCAGTCTTTTGGACAATTCGTCAAAGGCGCAAAGGCATTTGCGACTGCAATACCCGGTGCAAATCTTGTAAAATCGGCATTCGATTGGCAAATAAGCCTTGTCGGACGATATACAGGCAGTCAACAGGCACAGAATGTTGCTAACGCATCGATGAAGATAGCGGCGCAGGCTGGCGGACTTGCTTTCAATCTTGCGACAGGCAACTATATCGGTGCAGCACTCACGGTTGGCGCAACAATATTCGGATACGCAAAAGAAGCCGAAGAGAATCGCTATGAGCGCAAATGGGAGAATATAAGCAATCATGTCGGTATCGAACGCGCAGGCGCATCGTATAACCGTTCGCGAATGGGGTGAATATGTTTAGTTACAATCTTTCGATTTATGAAAATAGAAGTTGGCAACTGCTTAAGTCGTGGTCAAGACCATTTACGGACGGCACAACACTGGATGACACTCTTGACGCAGGTGCTATTACGCTTTCGCTTTCTCGCAGACAAGAACCGATTAAGCCGTTTACACGGTTGCGCATCATCGTCAGTGAAGACGGAACGGAATGCGGAAGAATATATCGCCTTGTAGCCACATCTAAACGTACTAGACGAGTATTTGCGCCGTCTCTTACGCCGTTGTACGACTGGCAAATTCAAACGATTGAAGTGACAAAGGAAATGGAGCGTCGTTTCATAGGAACGATGACCGTGACAAAATATCTACAGACAGATTATGCCGCAGGAACTTCTGCCGATTATGGTGAAATCGATGCAATAACCGATAGTTTTAAGAACAATGCTTATGTAGTAACTCCATATTATAGACCGCAAACAAAAGGCACACACTTATCAATACTTAACCCGAAATTTCAAATTAAGTACAATAAAGGCTCAATAATGACGCCAGGTACTTTTAGCGGAATTGTAACATCTCCTAGTGGGGAAAAGACTGTTTTTAATGGAAATAGTAGTTCCGAAAATATCATCGGAGAATTGGAGTTAACTGAAGTAGGAACGTATACGATAGAATCTTTCGTATCATCACAGTTATCTCAAGACGCGCTTGTACTCAAGTGTTCGGGTTCGTTTATTTTTAGAATAGGGGTGTATGAACAGACAGCATCAAAAACACAACCATCAATTACATCTGTTTGTGAGCGTCTGCTTTCTGCTGGCATTACTCGAAGAATCTTGATAGAAGACCAAGAGTATGAACTTGATCCGACTTTTGCGGCAAAATATCAAAATGAGCCATCGCCTGAATTTTCGTTCTCAAACTGTACGCTGTTTGATGCGCTAATGCAAGTCGGTGGAAAAATTCACGCAATACCGAGACTTATACCGAAGTATGTGCGTGACAATCCAACGCTCGATAAAACGAAAACTATCGACGATACGCATTATTACGTGACGTTTGACGAACTTGGTGGCGACGAACAAGCACCTAATATGCCGCCGATGATATATCAAGACCATACCATCAATATAGACGATTGGTGTGGTACGTTGGACAGCCCGTCGCAAAACATGTGCAACACTGAAAACGTTGAACTTGGTGCTATAACGGAACTGGGAAACGATTATATTACGTGTAGAACGGAAGATGCACAAATCGAAATCAATGCTGATAATGTTATTATTCGCTCATCTGCACCGATACAACAGGTCGTAAAACTTGAAGTCGGGTATATTCCCGAATATTTCAATGGACAAGTTCCTATAGGGGATATTTCAGCGTACGTATATGAAGATGCGGAATACTCAACACTTTCTTCGTATTGGGGAACTGCTTATCCGTATTCAAAAGCGTGGGCATTGCATTATAAACAAGGCGACAATAAAATATCGGGACTAAACTTTGTCATGCAAAACGCAACTTCTGTAGGAACAGCGTTTAATAAGTATGCAATAGTTAATATAATAGAAGCCAAGACTGGCATTTCACTTTCATTGAGCGATACAACGAAAGGACAATGGTTGCGACAACTTGCATTTAAGTTGACATACGTTCCTATTGTCTCGGCTCGTTTGAAATCAATGAAGCCTACCATGAGCGGCGCAGATGAAAAAAATGAAATTGTTTACAATCAAGGCGCAAACGTCGCGGAAACTTCTTTCTATGGCGAGAAGATGCGTGGCGCAATTGCGCGACTCGGACAAGACGTCGAGCAACGCACTTACGATATTTTCCATTATTCGCAAATGCCGAAATGTGGGCAATTGCTAGACGGAAAATATATAGCGCGTGTTGACGCAGAGTATGATCTTGTAAAAATAAGAGTGACGCTCACTCTAACCAAGAACTTCAATCAACTTGCGGAGTATGTTGGACTAAATTCAAATTATCGTTTATACGATATTTCCGAGAAACAAAGCGTCGAACGCTATATAAACTATAGCGAGAAGATACTTATCGGAGATAAGACAGACATCGATATGACTGACTATGTTATGTGTCGAGAACTTGAAACGATGATTAAAGAAACCATTTCACCGATGGATGTAAGAACATCTTTGGGGAAACCGACACAGATTGCAGTGTTGAAGCCGTACGATGAAGCAGGCAATATTATTGCCGATAGAAATGTCGTATTGCCCGTTGTTGCGTTTCCTTTTGGGACAAGCGTTTGCTTTGCTATTTCATACGAAGACAATTACGGTGCAGGCTATCAGAGTTCAAATGAGTTTGAGAACGAAGCCAACAAGGCGGTGCAACGTCTAGTGCCTTATACGGACGTTTACGGCGAAATTCATTCGTTGGAAATCATAATGGGCAAAGAAGGTTGGTCTCCGTCGCTCGATAGTCAAAAAGACGGTGGCGCGGCAATGCTATATCCGCAGGCAACTATCAATGAGCCTTATTGGATAACGCATGATACACAATGGCGTCGTGTTATCGTTCAGAAAGACAGTCGAGAAAAGTTGCGCTTTATGTATCAACTTCATTTTATCGGCACGCGAGACAGCATCGTAGTCGGTACTGGAATGGCGACATACAACCTTTTCGCAAACAAGTCGAATAATGATTCGTTCAATGCAGGTACTGTTGTATTATGGCTCGGCAAAAATATAAACGCACTCAATAAATACATTGATGCCAAAGATTCCGTTCTTGGGTCTGAAACGTTTAAGCCTGGCACGGCAAACGTCTCACCGCTTGGCAAAGATGAAAACGGCACTGTGTATTGGAAAGCGCGAAAGAATCCGACATCGGCGACGGTAAAGTCTTATGCCGTGTGCAGATTTGCTCCGGGACTTGACGGTACAGTCGATGAAACGTCAAAGTTAGAGTTGCTATTCGGCGAGAACTTTGAAAATGGACTTGCGCCAAATGAACTCGCTCCACCGATATATTTCTCGCCAGCGGCAAATATGGCTTACGCGGTCGAGAGCGCAAGTTGGCACGTTAAGAGCGGTGCAATAGCGTATAAAGATAGCGCATTGACAATTCCGCTCGGAAAATATGTGTCAACGAAATCGATAAGCCAGGATAACATACATGCCGATTATGCAAAAGTCGCTAATGCGACATTGAACAAAAACGGGTACGTAAATCAAGAGTTCTTCCAGCATAATCTTCCCGTGATTCTCGATTATTTTACATTACAGTACGATTACGAAGAAGGCACTTTGAAATTAGACAGAGAAGTGCTTGGGGGCAAGTTTGAAGAACTGACCGAAAACGTTGATTATACCGTTTCGGGAAAAACAATAACTCTAACCGACAAAGACATGTTGGTGCTCGGCGTTCGGGCGACCTATAAATGCATTTCCGATACAAAAATCGAAACAAGAGATACATACGCATCGCCTGACGATTTAGAGTTTATGTAACTTTTACTAACACAAGGCACTCACCCTTTTGGGTGGGTGCTTTTTAATACGAAAAAATAGGAGATAACAACAATGCTTTTCTTTCTCAATTTAGACGGAACAGTCGCAAGAGATGATTCAGAGCGTGTTTTTCAAGGTCAAAACGGCGTAGCAAGTGTCGATTTGATAACTGCGATAACGCCCGACCAAACAGGAATACAAGTCGCATTCACACTTCCAAACGGGCTTGCGACGCAATTCTTTCCGATGAGCCAAAGCGGAGCGTACGCATTGCGCGGCGATGATGGGCGACAAATTTACAAATGGTCGTTCAAACTTCCGTTCAATGTTACGAAAGAAAAAGGTTCGGTCGGTGTGTCATTCAACGTGATTAAATACAGCGGCACAAACTCATCGGGCAAAAACGTCATAGTCAATCAAACGACTTACACGAGCGAATTTACAGTGGAATACAGCGTGTTGCCAACGCCGCCTGCATCCGTCACAGAGAGCGAGATTAACGAACTAATCAATCTGCTCACGCTGAACATCAACAATTTGGAAGCACGAGTTGCGGCTCTTGAAGCAAAGGGGTGATTGTATGTTGTTTTTCTTGAATTTGGACGGCACGGTTACGAGAAACGATACGGAACACATCTATCAAGGGCAGAACAATGCCGCGACAATAGATGTGATTACAGCCGTTTCCCCTGCACAAACCGCCATACAGGTTGCCTTTACGCTTCCAAACGGACTTGCAAAGGGCTATTTCCCTATGATGCAAAACGGAAGATACAATCTTGACGATGACCAAGTTCAAATATGGAAATGGTCTCTTGCCGTTCCGTATAATATAACGGAACTGGAAGGTATTGTCGGTGTATCATTCAACATAGTCAAATACAACGGTCTCGGAGTTGAAGATGAAGTCGAATCGGACAATCAAACGACTTACACGGCAAGTTTCCGTGTCGAGTATTCGCTGTTGCCCGAACCGCCGAGCGATGTTGACGAAAAAGACATTGAGCGTATCCTTGATTTGCTTACGCTTTACTACAACCAAAACGCAAAAGAGATTCAAGAGCTTAAAGACAGTTCGCCGAATTTCAGGTATGTTCCAAAACGTTTGTCCGAATTTCCCGAAACAACTGGTTTCAGACAGCGTGGCTCGATATATGTTGACGACGGCGAGAATTCATTCCGAATGTCGTTGACGAGCGTAAAGGAACTCAATACAAAAATAGTTTGCGTAAATGACGCAAATGACGCCGATATGTCACAGTTGACAGTCGGCGATTTTATTTACACGAAAAATTAAAATTTAAGGAGCGATAAATATTATGGCAACCGAAAAAAGAAGAGTAGAACGTGTTATCGACGATAAAGGCGGAAAGGTTCAAGTGCTTTTTGAAACAAGTGCAGAACAAGTCACTATTGCGGATACTGAAAACGAATTCACATCTTCAAACGTTGAAGGTGCATTGCAAGAGTTGGCTACTGGGGTAGCAAATGCGGGCAAAGTCGACAATGTTGTGAATCCTGACGGCACGTCAATAGTAAAAGACAAAATTGCGCAACTAAAAGACGCAGTCGTCAAAGAAGCGGGTAAAGTTACACATCATCTAAAAATGTATGGACAAGACGATGATGACGATGCTACAAGTGGCGAGATACAGTATGACGGAAGCGTTGAAAAGTCAGTTAGGTATGATGCCAGTTATTTTACATTCCGCAAAAACTCGATTGATGAAAACGAGTACATTGTTGGTTTACCTGATGTTGTTTCATCGGGAACGTATAACAAAGTATCTGTTGATTCAAAAGGTCGAGTTTATCATGGAAGTAATGAAGACTACGCACTTAAGGCATATGTCGATGAGCAAGATGGGAAAAAACTCGACAAAGCAGGCGGCACTGTAACAGGAGCACTCTCTGTTAATGGTGGGCTTACCGTTGGTGGAAATCTCACAGTAAACGGAACTACGACAACCGTCGACAGTACAACGCTTCAAGTGAAGGATAAACTCATCGAAGTTGCCCACGGCAACACTACAAAATTGACTACTCCTGCAGGTCTTGTTGCACCGAAATATGACGGGACTAATTCGGGCGCATTGGTTTTTGACGGCGACGGAATTGCTTCAGTTGGTGACGTGGCTCTTGATGCTTCGGGAAATATCGACACTACAAAAAGCAACTTACAACCACTTGCAACCCGTTCAGGACTTGTAGACGGAAATTTAGTGCAATATGATGGCACAAATCAAACGCTTGTTGATAGTAAAGCAAAAATCGGAGATTTGCAAACTAAAAAAGACAATACGCTTGCTACTACTGAAAAAACCATTGCAGGCGCAATCAATGAAGTAAAAGAAACAGCGGATAATGCACTTTCAAAAGCCAATACAAATGCTTCAGCAATTAAGAAAATAACCGATGGTACGACGACTGTCCCAAATGCACAAAACGCCGCATATGCAAAAAAATCTGACACGGCAAATGCGGCGACAACTGCAGAAACTGCAACGACTGCAACGACTGCAAACAAAGTCGGGCATTCGCTTACTCTTCGTGGCGGAAATGATTCCGCCGAATTCCATGTGAAATTTAACGGCGCAAGCGATACGGTCGTCAGATTTTCAGATGACCTTTATCAGTCTGATGGAGCATTTTCAAATAGTGCCTACATCGGTTTAACGGATACAGGCGTACAAACAGGAACTTACAGCGCAGTTACCGTTGACAGTAAAGGACGCGTAACAGAAGGCTCTCAAGTTATCGAGTGGGGAAAAAGCGGACAAACGACGCCAACGTCAAGCCTTGTAGTTGGTGGTCTTTTCTTTGAACTCCAGTCATAAAGGGGGTGAGCGTATGTCAACATACATACCGAAACGAAAAGGCGAGAACGGAGAAATGGAAGAAATCAAGTTTCCGTGGGCGGTTCTCGCTAATCCGCCTTCCTTTGCGAAGTTGGATGAGAACAACACATTTAAGGGCGGTCAAATTATCACGGGTGCAGTCGACGGATATTCGATAAAAGCGAGTGGTTATGTGAAAGGCTCTTGGTTGCAATCGTCAACGATGTCAAATAAAGGCTCGAACACGGGTAAAGTTTGCGTATTCGATGATGCAGGCTGGATATATTACCGTACTCCTGCCGAAATCTTGTCGGAAGCAGGCGGCGCAAAAGCAACAGATATTCCGACATTCACATTGTCGGGAACGACGCTTACAATTACGACGAAATAAGGGGGTGATAACCATGTCGTTAATAGTAAACGGAACAGAAATACCAGCAACTGGAACTATAAAATTTAACGGAGTAAGTCTCGAAAAGGTAATTTTCGACGGCGTAATCGTATGGAGTAAAGAAGCAATTATGTCAAGAAAAGGTTTTTTATGTGGTAACTGGAAAATGAACAAAACTTGGGATGAAAGCATTGCGCTCGCACAGGAAATTCTTGCGACAGGCGTTAATACAACGAATCCCGAAACAGTTTTAGCACCTGCGACGTGCAATTTGAAAGCAGTTGCAGATACAGTCGGTACAAATTTGGGCGTATGCTCACAATTTGTATCAAATGCAACAAACGGAGCGTACACAGGGCAGGTTTCAGCGGCAATGCTTGCAAATGTCGGCTGTAAATATGCTATCATCAACCATTCGGAAACAACATACTTCGGTTTAACACCCGAAGCGGTCACGGGGAATGAGCAGGCGAGTTTTTATAACAATTTCAATATAATAGCGGGACAACTTGGACAATGTTTTCAAAATAACATTACACCGATTTTGTGCTGTGGCGAAAATCTTACGATTCGAGAAAAATGGGCACATAAGACATGGGTTGAATATCAGTTAAGAATGTCTTTAGCGAGCATAACCGCTGACCAGGTAGAAAAAATGATAATAGCATATGAACCTATATGGGCAATCGGTACTGGTAAAACTGCGACACCCGCCGAAGCGGAAGAGATGTGTTCTCATGTTAGAACTGTTATATCGGAAATGTATGGCTCTTCTGCTGGCGATCAAGTTCGAATCATATATGGCGGTTCGATGAACGCTAAAAACGCAAGCGAATTGCTGTCGCAAACTAATATTGACGGCGGATTGATAGGTGGAGCATCACTGAAACCTGCGGATTTTGCAACAATATGGAATGCTTTCAGTAAATAAGGAGATGTCTTATGATACGAACTATTCAAATTGATATTGACGAATACATCGACAATTTGTGGGCAAAAGGCGAGCGTGGCGACGATATAATCATCACGCTCTATGACTGTCGCATTAACGGCATCGACACAATCGAAAAAGGCGAAATCGCTTACGGAGAGTGGGCGGCAAAAAGAATAAAGGAGTAACTTATGGATATTGAAGTAAAACTTGACAGACTTAACGGAAGGCTCTCAACGCGAGAGCCTTTTTTGTTGAGCGAAAACGAAGAAGCAACAATGAAACTCGACACGGATTATCTGCTTAACGATGCCGTTGTTAATTTTGAAAACGGTGGTGTGACCGAACAGGTTCGCATCAAGAAGAATCCTTTTGTGATTCCATCAAAAGTTGTAAAAGCGGGTGTTTTGAATGCCGAAGTGAACCTTTGCGCTCACGGTCGCGTTGTGAAAACATTCCGTGTCGAGCCGATAGTCTTTTATAGCGCGCCGCCGACACTTATCGGGCATCCCGAATTTGACGATTTGAAAGCGGAAAATGCTCTTTTGAAAGCGGAACTCAAGGAACTCAAAGAAACGATTCGGGTTCAGGAAAACAAGATTCAAGAACTCAAAACCGATGTGTACAATATTCAAATTGCGCTCGAACAATAACAAACAACGTGTGCGCGCGTAATCACTTTATCGCTCTCGTCTGGCGCACCGGGCACGGGCAAAGGAGTACATTATGGAAAATGCAACAATCGAAACCATTATGACGTATGTCGTAGCGTTTCTCTCTTCAGCGGCTGGTGCAACGATGATCACCGCCATTGTAAAAGCAATCGTCAGTGCGGTTTGCAATTACAAAACAAAAAAGGTGAGCAGACTCACCGACGCCGACAAGTCTCAAATTGCGGATGAAGTCACTACGCGCGTTTTGAGCGCAATCAGCGATGGTGTAAGTATCAATGCGGAAGCAATGATTGACCGCGCAACAAACAAGCGTCTTGACGTTATGGATAAGAAGTTCAACGAGTTCGGTGAAGTTATGAATAAACTGCTTTCCGTAAACATTGCGCAAGGCAAGGTTCTTGTTGATTTGAAAACGCCGTCGCTCACAGCGAGAGAGAATTTGGCGAGTGCAATCGGAGATACGCATCAAGAAATCAAGCAAATACCGATAATCGAGCAACCGAGACTGAATGTGTCCGTCGCGGAGAGTACGGAAGAGAAAGAAACGACCGCAGTTTCTTATTAAGGCGGTGATAGCAAATGAAACACAATCCGAAGTCAATCGTAACAATGGTAATGGAGTATCTCGTTCTCATCGCTCCGACTGCGGGATATTCCATTTATTGTTACTACGACACGTTGCAATATACGATGTCTGCGACGAGTAAGGGCAGTTTTTGGACGCTAATTGCGCTTGCGATTCTTGCGGGAGTTATCTTTGGTATCTTCCGCAAGAGATACGACCGTTATGTGCAAGGTTATGTTCAGCAAAAGACAGACCTTGAGACAAACCCGGACAACGAATTGCTTATAAAACGTGTAGCGAAAAAGAAAGAAATCATCGAGAACGTCGATTATGTCGTTGCGCTGTTCCCGATACTCATTCTGTTGAGTGTCATAGCGGCGTTCCAGCAAGCAATCGACCAACTTATGATATTGCTTTTAACGGTAGCAGGCTCTATTATTGGAAAAATCGGCTTGCATCTTGTGACTATCAACATTGAGAAAAACGAGATGATAAAGAGAGCAAAGGACGGTGAAGACAAATGAGTGACGATAAGCGAAAGGTGTATTCAGGCGTAAAAATAACGCTGAACTCTTTTATATCGCTGTTTGTGGCATGCGTGGTATTACTTATCGGCATATTTGTCGTTGATAATATCAACGCTACGCCGCGTGACGATGTTTCCTATTGGGTGAGCAAAATACTGATGGGCGTTTCGACGTTCTTGATAATGCTCTCAATGTCCAACATAACCGAAGAGAGTCGAAAAAAACACGATAAAGATTTTATCGACCGGGTGAACGCTCTTGACGGACATTATAAAAAGATGATGGAACGACATGAAACAGTTGAACTTGAAACCTTTATCGAGCAAATAAACCGCGCGAATAAATACAAGGCATTCGTCGAAGCCACCAAACGCAAATTAAACCATACTAGGAGAAGCAACGAAAAACGTATCAAGGCACTAGAGAAGCGTTTATTACTTTCGCCACAAGAAGTGTGGGACGGTGTTCGTGGCGTAAAGTATCACAAAGTGACATTCAACCAAATGGTTGCAGGCGAAACGGACGTTGCAGTAAAGGATGACGAATACGATTTGCAAGTGAATAAGGGAAAATATACACTCAAAAAACTTGGCGTAAAAGCTCTTACAATAGTTGCATGTTCGGCGGTGGTTTTCGATTTTGCATTTCACTTTAACGGTTTTACCAAAGATATGATAATGCCGTTAATTTTCAAAATCGTGTCGATGCTCATAGCAGTGTATAGCGGTGTTTCTTTCGGCTATTCAATGATGGAGCGCCGCAGGGCAACGGTTAAGAAAAAATTGCGTATCTTTTCCCAGTTTCGCGCAAGAATTGACGAACCGAATGGGAAAGTCGGGGATGAACGTTTCACCGTAAATATTCCTACCGATGTCGCCGTCGAAAAAATTCGTACGAAATACGAAAGTCTCGCATCGGAAAATACAGCCTTAAAAGGCGTGTAGAATTAGACCGTCCATATAACGTGGGCGGTCTTTTTTTTGCATTTTGTGGTAATACTTGTGGTAATAAAATTGTGCAAAACAGGGCAAAATAGGGCAATTTTGAACAAATTTTGAAGCCTATAAAAATGCAAAAACCCTACTGTTTAGTAGGGTTTTTGTCAAACTGGCGTAGCATAAGGGATTCGAACCCCTGACCTTCTGGTCCGTAGCCAGACGCTC
>CALGEU010000367.1 GCA_937881285.1 uncultured Clostridia bacterium
GCAATGGACAAAAAAGAGTTGAGAGAGATTTTGTCGGAGTATCCGTGCCGTACGGACGAGTGCGACGACATAAAACTTGCGGTGCAGAACGCGCTTTACGACGACGAAAGCGACGCGGTGATTCTTTGCGGTTCGCTGACGTTGTTTTCGGTGCTTTAATATAAAACTAAATACCGCACGATAGCCGACGCTTTGCGTGCGACTAAAAATAAAGAGTTGTTTATGAAAGACGCAGACAAACTTAAAATTCAGAACGCCGTGCGAGACATCTTGCAGGCAATAGGCGAAAATCCCGAGCGAGACGGATTGAAAGAAACTCCCGACAGAGTGGCGAGAATGCTCGAAGAACTCACGAGCGGTTATCACGACGACGCAAAGGCGCATTTGTCAAAGACTTTCGTCGAGAGCGGAAGCGACGTCGTGATTGAAAAAGACATTCATTTTTCTTCAACTTGCGAGCATCATCTCATGCCGTTTTTCGGCAAGGTGCACATCGCATACGTTCCCGACGGCAAAGTCGTGGGACTGTCAAAACTTGCAAGAGTGGTTGAAGTGTACGCAAGACGTCTGCAACTTCAAGAGCGCATGAACGCGGAGATTGCGGACGCGATATTCGACGTGCTTTCCCCAAAGGGCGTTTTCGTCGTGGTCGAAGGCGAGCATACGTGCATGACTGCGCGCGGAGTGAAAAAATTCGGCTCGAAAACGATTACGAGCGCAACGCGCGGCGACGTTCCCGACGGTGTGAAAGCGATGCTGTTTTCGCAAATCGGCGCGAAAGAGTGAATATTCTTGAAAAAATGCCACACGCTTTGTCGTGCGGTTTTGCATAACAAATGCATAAAACGTGAGAAAAAAGATGAGATACGCAAAAGAATACGGATTTAAGGTCAGAGACAGCGTTTTTACAGGCGGAACGCACGTCATGGCGATACTCAACGTCACTCCCGACAGTTTCTGGTCGGGAAGCCGCCACGCACACGACGCGGTGGAGACCGCACGCAAATTTATAGAACAAGGTGCGGAAATTATCGACATAGGCGGACAGTCTACAAGACCCGGCAACGTGCAGGTGAGCGCGATAGAAGAGATGGCACGCGTTTTGCCTGCCGTCGAAGGAATAAGGGAAGCGTTTCCCGATATACCCATAAGCGTCGATACGTTTTATCCCGACGTTGCGCAAGCGGCAATCGACGCAGGCGCAGATATGATAAACGACGTGAGTTGTCTTGCATACGACGGTATGGTGAACATTCTTGCCGACACGGGCGCAAGCGTTTGCGTTATGCACAACAGACGAAACACCAAAATAAAAGACCTTTTTCTCGACAAACAAATCGGTCTGCAAAGTGCGGTGGACAAACTTATATGCGCAGGCGTTGACGTAAATAAAATTTTGCTTGACGGCGGCATAGGTTTCAACAAAAACAACGATGAAGATTGGCAACTTTTGCGCGGCTACGATAAACTCGTTGATGCTTTCGACGAGCCGTTTTTGCTCGGTACGTCCAGAAAATCCATGTTTGGCGGAGACGTTGATTCGCGACTTTCGGCAACGCTTGATTCGACGGCACTTGCGGTGAAACAGGGTGTATTGTTCGTGCGCGTACACGACGTAAAAGAAAACGTCGCGATTATAAAATGCACGCAAAGGGTGTGAATATGGACGTCGTAATTCTAAAAGATTTTGAAGTCAAAGCGTGCCACGGAGTGAACCCGGAAGAGAAAGTCAATCCGCAAAGATTCTTGTTTACGGCGGAGATTTTCACCGACTTTTCAAATTGTGCGAAAAGCGACGATTTGTCGCAAACGATAAGTTACAGCGACGTAAAAAAGACTTTAAGGTCGTTTTGTGAAAATAACTGCTTTGACCTTATCGAAACTCTTGCCGTAAAAGCGGCAGAAATTCTGCTGAAAAAATATCCGCTTGCAAGCAAAGTGAAACTCACCGTCAAAAAGCCCGATGCGCCTATGAGCGGCGTTTTCGACTACGCGGGCGTGAGCGTCGAAAGAGAATGGACGACGGTTTATCTCGCACTCGGGTCAAGCATGGGAGACAAGGGCGGTTATCTCGATTTTGCAATGAAAAGATTGCTTGCCGACGACAATTTCAGAAACGTGAAAGAGAGCAATCGTATCGTCACGAAGCCGTACGGCGGAGTCGCAAAAAACGATTTCGTCAACAGCGCGGTGAAAGCCGAGACGCTCTATTCTCCGCAAGAATTGCTTGCGTGCATAAACGAGATTGAAAAGAACGGCGACAGGGTGCGCCTTGAAAGGTGGGGGGACAGAACGCTGGATATAGACATCGTTTTTTACGGTGACGAGATTGTGGAAGACGACAACCTTTGCGTGCCGCATATCGATATGCAAAACAGAGATTTCGTGCTTGCTCCGCTGAACGAACTTTGCCCGAACAAACTTCACCCCGTTTTGAAAAAGCGTGTGAGAGAATTGTACGAGAATTTGACGAAAACGAATTGACAAACGTAGCAGTCCCCTTTTGTATAATTGCAATTCAATAGAATCGATTGCCAACCGACCGATACTCAGACGACGAAGAGAAATTTTCGTCGTTTTTTATTGTTTGTAATAATCGTTTTTAGCGTTGAAATTTTTGTGTGCGGTTTTGCTTTGCGATTGCCGTGATAAAACCGCTATTGCAAGAATATCGTTTTTATGGTATATTGATAAAAAGCGGCGAAACGATATTGACCGCTTTATAGGGGACATAATGAGAATAATAATCAAACAAAAGTACTGGACCATTGGTGACAAATTCAAAATCACCGACGAAAAAGGCAACGCGGTTTTCTTTGCCGAAAGGCAGTTTGACCGCATTATGAACAACGTGGTGTTGTTTGACGGAAGCGGCGTTCCGCTCGGACGTATGCAGTCGGAAGTCAGGAAGTTTTTCACGAGTTGGTTTGACGTCACTGACGCAAACGGCAGAAAGGCGTTTTCAATCAACGAGAAGTTTCCGTTTTTCTCGTTCAGAAGGGCAAAGACCGAAGGCGGCGTTCTCGATTGCAAAATCAAATGCGGCCCTATTCATATGAAAGCGTTCATAGGCAACGGACAGGGCGGCTATGACAAAACTCCTGTCGTGAAGGGAAGAAAAAAGATTTTCAGCATTGCCGACACTTACGTCATCGACATCGACGAAACGAGAATCTTCCCGTCGTACGGCGCGTTTCTCGGCATATGGTACGACATGGTGAATCACCGCGGACACTGAAGCGGAAAATAAAAAAAGGCACGCAACGGCGTGCCTTTTTTCATAAATAGTTTGGCGTAAACTTATTTTTCGGCGTTTTCGCTTGCTTTGTCGTTTGATTCTTCTTCATGTGCCGCCTGATTTGCGATAATCTGACGGTCGACGTCGTCAAGCTCTTCTTCAATGATTTGTTCTTCTCTTTGTTCAGGTTTGTTCAAGTCTCCCGAAGCGACCATTGTCGCAGAGAAAGACTTGGACGCAAACAGCGCGCTGCCTGCGACGAGTGCGATTGCCATATCGACGAAAGCAAACGAGTTGTATGCCATGCTGTAAGCAACTGCCGTGTCGTACTTTTCAAGGTCTGCGTAATCGGCAAACGCGAAAACGCCCGAGCATACGTGGCAAGCGTAGCGGAGAACGACCGCAATTATGCCGCCGAGCAGGAAGGCGACGACTTTATGCTTTTTGAATACGCCCTTTTCCATAAATATACCGCTGACGCCGATAAGCCCGAAAGCGAGCGGATAGTCGAGCAAAAATTGCATCGGGTGAATGATGTACGGGTCTTGAAGCGCTTGAAGCACGCCGTAAAGAGTGCATACGATGAGACCGCGACGAGTGCCGAACATGCAGCAGTAAATCATAAGCGGCAAAAGGCTTGCGAACGTAATCGAGCCGCCTTGCGGAAGTTTGAACAGACGAGCATAAGAGAGCGCGAACGAGAGAGCAATCGAGATTGCGCCGTAGACGATAGCGCGCGTGTCGTTGACTTTGCGCTTGTCGCCGACAAACCACATGATTACCAAAAGTGCCATAAACACGACTGCCGACACTATCATTCCGACGAGATTTGCGCCGGGATAGTAGTCCTTTACGTCTTTATAGTAGATTGACATCTCAACCATAGTTGCGATGAATCCGCCCAGAAGCAAAAGCCCCGTGACGAGTCCCGAAATCTTGAACGCTTTTTGACTGAAAATCGAGCATACGAGCATAGCGATTGCGCCTGCCACCGCGACGATGAGCGTTGCGAGAATGGGGTAGAAAAGCATAGGTTGCATTTCTTCGCACTGAGATTTGACGTACGCCATAACGACGAGCACCGTCATTGCAAAACCTACGACGATACCGACGCCGTATTTTTTAAGGTCGTTGAATTTTTCGCGTCTGAAAAACCATACGAGCAAACCGACCGCGATAAACGCCGCAACGATGCCGATTGCAAGATAAAGCACGACGAATTTGAGAAGGTCGTACAAATCGTTTACATCCATAAAAAAAGTTCTCCTTGTGTGCTTAGGAGAACTTGTCGGTGCAAATATGATACGACTTGCGTCGTTTTCGTTGTTGCTTCCTTACGCGAGCATTAACTCACAAGTTGAAGGGTATCATCTCAGCCTTTCAGCACCCCTAGCAAAACGTATTGTAACCTTTTGCGCGATATATGTCAATTTTTGACGCGCAAAATTTTGGAAATATCTCACAATTCGTATTGCAAAGGGGCATTTTTGTTGACTTATCTTATACAAAGGTATATTATTTTGCCATCAACAAAGGAGAGATGACTTATGAAGAAACTCAAAAAGCCCGAATTTAAACTTCTCAAAGAGTTTAAAGCGTTCATCACAAAGGGCAACGTTGTCGATCTTGCAGTTGGTATGATTATAGGTGCAGCGTTCACCGCAATCGTAACCGCGCTTGTCAACAACATTTTCAAACCGCTTATCAATGCAATCCCGATGGGAGATTTGCAAGGTCTCATCACCATGCTCGTTGCAAAAGACGCAAACGGTCTCACCGCTGCGGAATGTGCAAAGCAAGGCATAGAATTCGTCGCGGATATGACAAAATCCGTCTATATCGACTGGGGCGCGTTCATCATGGCGATAATCAACTTCCTTATCACCGCACTCGTGTTGTTTGCACTCGTCAAACTCATCAATCTCGTGCGCGGCGGATTTACGGGACTTAAACACGACGCAGCATTCCTTGAATCGCTCACTCCCGAAGAGAAAGCGACCATCAAAGGCAAAGTCGCAACCAAGAAAGAACTTCGCGCAATCAAAGCGGCTCGTGACGCAGCGGCAGAACAGGCGGCGGCAGAAGCGGCTGCAAAAGCAGAAGCAGAGAAACCCGAAACCACCGACGACCTTCTCCGCGAAATTCGTGACCTTCTCAAAGCGCAACAACTTCAAAGCGCACAAAAACTTATCGAAGACGCAGGCGTTGACGTCGCTGCGGCTGACAAGGAATAAGGCGCACTTTGTTGTGAA
>CALGEU010000368.1 GCA_937881285.1 uncultured Clostridia bacterium
GTTATGCTTTACGTTCTTCTCGGGCTCAACGTTCCGCATTTCTGGCATCCCGGTTGGTTGTTGTGCCTTACGGGCGTGGCGGCGGCAATCGTCGAAATCGCAGTTTTCGTGACGAAGAAACTTCGTGCGAAAAACAAGAAAGAAAGCAAAGAAATCGAAGAAAAGAACGAAGTCGAAAATCAAAAATATTGGACGGAATGGGACGATTAACATCTTGTTTTGACCATATAAAACGTCAAATTGGTTGTTTTCAGGAGAGATTATGGCAAATACTATAAAGGCTGAAATGTGGGACAGAATGCAGTTTCTGTTCCGCAATTATTACGACAGAATGGTGCACGCAAAATTCGTTTACGACGGGGAACTCGACATCCCCGTGCTGAAAAACGCGCTGCTGTTTATGATTGAAAAAGCCCCCGTGCTTCATTCTAGTTTCGTCACGACGGTGGTTGAGCCGTACTGGAAAGAAGAAGAATACACCATTGACGACGTCTTGTCCTATCACGAAGTCGAAGACGCGGACAAGGAGTCTGACGAATGGCTTCTCGGAGTCATTCCGTACACCAACAACGTGCAGATGAACGTTGCGATTTTCAAAGACGAAAAGCACACGATATTCTGTCTTCGCGTCAACCATATGTGTATGGACGGCGGAGACTTGAAATATTTCCTTGCAACGCTCGTGGAAAACTACGGAGATCTCAAACGCGGCGAATACGGCAAGGTGCATATCAAGAGCGGTTCGAGAAGTTACGACCAAGTGTATTCAATGCTCGAAGGCGACGACCTTAAGCACGCAAGGGGACTTTACAAAAACATATCCAAAACACCCGACAAGGTGTATTTCCCTTGGAGCGAAAGCGTCCCCGAAGACAAAAATACAATCGTGCGCCGCACCATAGACGAAGCGGACTTCAAACGCATGCACGAAGTGTCCAAAAAACTCGGCATCACCGTCAACGATGCAATCATGGCAATGGTGTTCCGTTCTCTGTACGAGATATGCGGACTCAAAGACGACGATTCGCTCACTGTGTCCTGCGCGATAGACCTTAGAAAACACATCGAAAAGGGCGGACTTCTCGGCGGCATGACCAACCACACCGCGTGGATGGCTGTGCGCACGCTCGAAAAAGGCGACGACATCAGAGACACCGTCGTCAACGTCATCCGTTCCACCAAAGGTTACAAACGCGACAAGTTTATGGGGCTTTATTCGCTTCCGCTTCTCAAACTCGCATATACGATTTTCCCGCACGACATCGCCGAGTTCGCAATCAAAGCAGGCTATAACAATCCGCTCATTGCCGTCAGCAATATGGGCTTGCTCCCTGCCGACAAACTCACCTTTGACGGACTCGCTCTCAAAGACGGTTTCATCTCCGGCGCAGTGAAGTACAAACCGTTCTTCCTTATGTCCGTCACCACGCTCATGAATCGCGTCACGCTTTCAACCGCCATTCGCGGCAACTCCAAAGACATTGATATAGCCAACAGGTTTTTCGATTTGGTTATGGAGAATCTTCACGCTTTCAACACAATCTAAAAG
>CALGEU010000369.1 GCA_937881285.1 uncultured Clostridia bacterium
TCCTTGTCTTTGCCGGCACACTCTCCGGTGCTTTCGGCGTTGAAGAAAATCTTATTCAAAACGGCTCTATCGAGAACGTTGCGAGTGCGGCGAATGCTGCCGGATCTAACATTTCAATTACTACAAATCCTGCATCTACGTCTTGGAATATCAATCCAGATGTTTCAAAAAAAGGTTATGTAGCAGATGAAGATTATCTAGTTACTGATACAAGCGATTTAACGTGGACAACTGGAAATGCGTCATCTGGTGGAACGTGGATGATGGGGGATAATGACAATCACCACTATCAAAGATATTCGATAGTGTGGTTTGATTATGACTTGGGAAGTAATTATGCCGCATTGAGTGATTCGATTTCAATAAATATAAAAGGTACTTTAACGTCAACATCAAATCCAGCATATATAGCGATAACTTCATCAAGTAGCGCATTTTCCGATTTTGACAGTAATAAGAGTGCTTCGAGTTTATATGACGAAGTAGTTGCTTTATCAAATAAAAGTAGTGGTGCTGGCAATGGAGCGGCATCATCTGTTAGTGTAAACTTAAATGAAACAATTTCAGGGAGATATGTAAGAATATATTTTGCGTGCAAGGGAAGGTATCAATGGATTGGTTCTCAAAAATATGGTATCGCAAAATTTGATAATGTAAAAGTTACACTTACACGTGCATATAAGTCTTATTCCGTTGACTACGATAAGAACTCGACAACTGCAACAGGAAATGTAGGTAGCACTTCACATAAATTTATGGCGAGTTCAAATATTTCGTCCGATGTTTATGTAGGCAATAAGTATTATTTTGATCACTGGAACACAAAAGCTGATAATACTGGTGTCAATATGGCGGTTGGTGCAAGTACGGGCAATAGCACGTCCGCAAATACGTTTGGAAATTATGTTCAATCAAATCTTGTGAATGGAACTAAGCCTACTTTGTATGCGCAATGGGTAGCAATATCTTTTAGATTCATTAAGCAAGATTTTTCGATCTATAATGGTGAAGTCTTACAAGTGTTGCAAGGACATAGTGATTATTTGTCTTCAACAGTTTCTTCTGATTACACTTCAACCATTACATACAAGACTTCAAGCGGAACGGATTTGAGTTCTGCTCCGACTACGGTAGGAAATTATATTGCAACTATAACCGTTTCAAAAGGTTCACAAATTCGCGGCGCGGTTGACTTACCGTTTGCGGTTATCGAAGGCGATTTCGGAAAATTGCCTTCGGGAACGTCAGGAAAATGGGGAAGTGCGACAAATCCTTATGTTATCAGCACTTCTGTTCATTTGGCAAATTTGTCAGGTATCGTAAACGGCACGCAAATTGCACTTAACACGATAGTCGGAAGCGACGACGGTGCAGTTACGTCAAACGACGTTGTTGCAACCGACACTACATATTCAAATTGTTATTTCGTCGTGACTGCCGATATAAATATGTCGGGAGTTAGTTTTGTTGCTGTCGGTTCAACTGCGCATCCGTTCAGTGCCGTGCAATTCGATTTTCAAGGTTTTGACATTCTCAATCTCACTGTGTC
>CALGEU010000370.1 GCA_937881285.1 uncultured Clostridia bacterium
TCCAAGAGATAATCGGGCGTGTCCAAGACGCACAAACAAGCACGGCAAAGTTTTTTGCCGTGCTTTTTCTTTGTCAGGCTGTGCGTGTTGTTAGTTTTCGTTGAGTACTTTACTTTAATGCAATTTTCCCCTTTCGTCAGCTGTTTCCCCTATCGACGTTCCCCCTTAAAAGGGAACCCACGGCGACTGCGTAGCAGGGGGACACACAACGCGATTGACGCAAAGCGTAACAATCGCTATTCCGTCACTTCGTTCCTTACGGCCGAGACATAACTTGCGCCATTTCTCTTATTATGCCACTCGTTCGCAAGCGAAAGAAACAACACTCGCTTGCTCACTTGTACTTCACACAAAAGGGTTCACGCGCGTCAAAAACAAGCGAACTCGTGTTTGAGTTATAAGATGAAAGCGCAGTTTTTGGCGCGTGGGATAAAGGAACACCAAGACCAAAATGCGAACGATTGCAACTTGCCGCAATCGTTGTAATACGGCTTGTGTGTGACGTAAGTCCGACGCTCGATACGGTCGCCGCTTTGCGGCTCCACGCTCCGAATAAATACATTACGTTTATAAGTATGCTTCAAATAAATTTCGGATAAGGCTTCGCCTTCCGCAATTATTCATTATTCATTAGATTAACATTATTTTATAAATCCGTAACATAATGTGCCGATGACGGCGGAGAGCAGAATAATCGCAATCGGCGGAATAGATTTGCCTTTGATTTTGACAAGCGATATTGCCATAAGGAAGACGAATATGCAAGTGCCGATTACGTCAAATGAGACGGGTTCGGAGCCTAACACGCTAGATATGCCCAACAGCGTTGAGAGAAGAAAACTGACAAACACTGCGGCAAGCAGTCCCGTGACGGTGGAGCGGACGTATGAGAATACTTCTTGCACGGCAGGGCGTTTGATGAAGTTTGCAAGGGCAAGTGCGATTATCGTTATTATCACGACGGACGGCAGGGTTACGCCGAATGTCGCGCAAATTGCGCCGAGAAGACTTTGACCTATTCCCATTGACGACGTCACGGACACACCGGTGTACGTCGCTATGTTTATTGCAAACGGCCCGGGTGTGCTTTCGGATATGGCGATGAAAGACTGCACTTGTTCGATGGTGAGCCAGCCTTTTTCGACGACTTCCTGTGAAATCATAGGTATCATTGCCTGCCCGCCGCCTATCGTGAACAGCCCGATTTTGAAAAACGTCCAGAAGAGTTCGAGATAAATCATTTTTCACTCTCCTTTTCGTTTTCTGCGGTTATGCTTGCCGAATTTTGGGCAGGGTATGGCACATCGACTTTGTTATGACCTATGTTTTCGTATTGCGTGGCGGATTTGCAATCTATATCGCGCACGTATTCGTCTTTTTGCGGTTTGTAGCCTATGCGTTCGTTGAAGTATTCGGGAGTTCCGACGGAATGATACAGTTTTTTTCTGCAAAAGTTGCTTATTGCGACGGTCAGTGCGCCGATAACGAAAGTCGCGAGAATTATATAAGTTACGCGTACGTTTGTCAGCAAAACGAGACAAAACGCCGCGATTGCGAGCGATACGGACACGACGTTTTTGCGAATGTCCTTGAAGAAAGAAAACACCGCCTTTGCTATAAGCACGAGCACTCCTATGCGAATACTCTTGAAAAAGTATCCTGCCCACACGTTGTCTTTGACCGCTTCTATGAGATATGACAGCGCAACGATTACGACGTATGACGGGATAATCACGCCGATAGTTGCCACTATGCCGCCCAATATTCCGCATTGCTTCACGCCGATGTATGTTGCCGTATTTATGGCAATAGGTCCGGGAGTGCTTTCCGCAATGGCGAAAATGTCGGCAAGTTCGGTTTTCGTTATCCATTGCTTTTTGCACACGACTTCGTTTTCTATGAGTGAAATCATGGCATATCCGCCGCCAAAGGAAAACGCGCCTATCTTCAAAAAGACGACGAACAAGCGAAGAATATCCAGCCAAAACGTTTTGTTTTTCCTTTTCACGGCGCACCTTTATATCGAAGAAATTATATCATTGCAAAAATGCAAAGTAAAGTGCAAAAAACGCATTGAACAAAATCGGCGTGTGTGCTAAAATATGCGTATGATAATTTGCGGATACGAAAAATTTTCAATGGTCGATTATGACGGCAACATAGCCTGCACGGTTTTTACCGGCGGGTGCAATTTTCGTTGCCCGTTTTGCCACAACGCGCCGCTTGTGATAGGCGACTTGAAGCAGGAAGAAATGGATTCAAGCGAAGTGTTTTCCTATCTCGAAAAACGCAAAGGACTCGTCGACGCCGTGTGCGTTACGGGCGGAGAACCGACTCTTCAACCCGACCTTGCCGAATTCTTGCAAAAAGTGCGCGATATGGGATACAAGACAAAACTCGACACCAACGGATTGCGTCCCGACGTGCTTGAAAAAATCCTTACGGGCGGACTTGTCGATTACATTGCAATGGACGTGAAAAACAGCCCTGCAAAATATCCGCTCACGGTCGGACTTGACAAGGTTGACGTGAACAAAATCTTGGAAAGCATAAATATGCTCAACGAAAGCGGTGTGGACCACGAATTCCGCACCACGCTGATAAAAGAATTCCACACCGACGAAGATATGCTTGAAATTGCAAAAATGGTGAAAAACGCACCGAGATATTTCATGCAAAAATACAAAGACATCGACGGTTGCATTTCGCACGGATACACTCCCGTTGACAAGGCGGATGTCTTGCGATTCAAGACATATTTTGAAAATTCCGTCCGCAACGTCGGCCTGCGCGGATACAACTGAATTCGAATAATTGCTCAAAAAGGCACTTTATTTATAAAAATAGTTGCGTTAACATCGTTTTATAGAAAAAGAGTGGCAATACAGGCCGCTCTTTTTATGTATGGTTTTTGCTTAAAAATTTTTGCGCTGGACAAAATTTGAAATGTATATTATCATATAGTATATAGGGATGGATTTTCTTGGAAAACATAACCCCCAAAAACATAAAAAGGAGAATATTATGACAAACAGAACATCCAAGGCGACGTTTTTGCTTGTTGTATTGGTGCTT
>CALGEU010000371.1 GCA_937881285.1 uncultured Clostridia bacterium
GATGTCATAAGGTCACGCTAAATAGCGAATAACTGCGTCAACGCCCTGTGGTTTGTCAGTACGTTAGGGTTGCTCCCCACAGGGCGTTTCCTTGTTCTTCATCTATTTATCGCGGCTTTTAATAGGATGTGCATTTCACACTTTTTATTCAAGAATTTTATTTTATCCCAATATGCCGAAAGGCAGGAATAACAAAAGCATACACGCTGTCATCGAGACAATGAAAAGCACAATATATGAAACCCCGAAAGCAATAAGCGTTCTGTCGTAATCTTTACTGTTGGCTTTTTCGCGCGCATACGAAAAAAGAGAAACAAATTCTATAAGTTCGATTGAAAGGGAAGCAACGAGTGCCGCGATAGATATCGCTAATAATGCCCATTGCAAGCCGACGATATATTTGTCAAATATGTATTCGGGGGATAGCAATAAGGCAAGTGGCGCGACGAAGAGAAGAATATACGCTATTATCGAGCATTTTTTATATCTCCAAACTCGTTCGTAATCTTTTTCCTGCGTTCGCGTTTCTTCACCCACGCAATCGTAAAGTTCGGCAACGGTTACGCCGAGTGCGTTTGCGATTGAAGCCATCATCGTCACGTCGGGAAGACATTTGTCTGTTTCCCAACGCGAAACGGTTTTGTCGGATACGTTGAGCAAATCTCCGAGTTCTTTTTGCGTGAGTTTTTGTTTTTGGCGCAATTCCTGAATTTTAGTGCCGATTGACATAGTTTTCTTCCCCAAGTTGATTTATAAATTTGCAGTATCAAGCGAGTTCGCAAGCACACGATTTGAAAAACCGCGGCACACTGCCATTTTCAAGTCTATTTTCAAAGATAATTTTGTTATGTCGATGTTTTTGTCAATGGAAAATTCATAAGTGGCAGGCAAAACAAATATGTCGTCACTTTTACCGTCGTATAAAAACGACCATTGATACGTTTTTGTGTTTTCCGCACTTTTTTGAGAGTTGAAAGTTATTGTTTCGTCTTCGACATAAATCGGAGTTGCGGATATAAATTTTATGTCTGTGCTGAAATTGTTATAAGTAGGAGTGACATGCAAATAACCTGATTTGCATTTCCATTTGCCGTAATTTTCTCCCGATTTTATGGCGGCCTTTCCGGGGGTGAAAGTCGCCGTTACGAATGCAACGTATGTTTTTGACTCACTCGTTGATTCTTTTTCTTGTATGTTCCATTCAACGTGTATGTATCCGAGTTTTTCGTCTGCTATTTTTGCAACTCCCGATGTGGAATTTCCGCTCGAAACGATAAATCCGTTTTCGGTTTTTTCTTTTCTACCGACTGCAAAAGCGATTGCAAAACACATGCAGACGAAAACTATTACTATTGCGATTATCAACAAACTTACGGTTTTTCTTTTCATAAACACGTCCTTTTGCGAGCGATTTTCTCGATATAATCATATTCTAAGGAAAGCCGAAAAGCAATATCGAAAAGAAGAGAATCATTCTCGTATTGCGAGAATTGCTCTTTTTTACACGTTCATTTGAATGAAATATTCGGTTAGGCGTTCGGGGGTGTCGGAGA
>CALGEU010000372.1 GCA_937881285.1 uncultured Clostridia bacterium
CAGGTGGTAGAGCACATCCTTGGTAAGGATGAGGTCACCAGTTCAAGTCTGGTCAGCAGCTCCAAAAACAGTGTTTCATTTTTTGAAACACTGTTTTTTTATGCCATTTTTTGTGTGTCTTGTGACCTTTTATGCACTAAAAACGTGTGTCAATCGTGTGTCAATACTCGGGATACAGGTCTCCGTAGATATTTTTAATATCTAGGGCAGTGATAGTCGGGTCTAAACTCGTGTAAAAGTCGTTCGTCGTCTTCGTCGTGGTATGCCCCATGTACATTGCACGCTCTTTGTCCGGACATTTTAAGTAGTACAAGTTCGTCGCAAAAGTATGGCGGAGTGTGTATATCGTGATATACGACTCGATGCCGCAGGTTTGCTCAACGAATTTTTGCAACCGCTGACGGAAACGCTTCAGGTCGAAGGTGAAAAACTCTCGCGGTTCGTTCTCGAAGAGTTGCATCGCCGCATCTGATATGCGCACCCAACGATCTGCATGCGCCGTTTTTGTGCCAACAATGTGAACGTATCCTTTTTTGATTGCGACTACGTTTTTCATTTCAGCCGGGCGTGCGCCGGTGAGCAGGTAGAACATCACGCGTTTTCCAAACGTCGAGTCGAGATCCAGATTGCGGATGAGTCGTTCCTGGTCTTCGATGCGGAGCGCATCGAGATTTTCCTGCGCCGTCTTGCCCTTTTCAATCAGATCCGCCATGTGCTTTTTGAGATAATCCAGGGCATACGCCTTTTTCAAAATCTGCACAAGCAGCGTGAAGACCTTGTCTCGCAGTGACGTCAAGGGCAGTGCATTGATCATGTTTTGCACGTCGTCGATCGTCAGTTTGTTCATCGGAATGCCGCAGTTGAGATATTTGTACATCATCGAAACGTACTGCTTATAAGTTGCGGCACTCACGCTCTGACGTTTGAAACGCTCGATGTAGTATAGCCCGAAATCGACGAATGCAATGGAATCAGGCTCTTGCTCTTCTTGTATCACCGTTTTCTTCGGCGGTTTCTTTTTAATAACCGGTTTTGGCGGATTCTTTGCAAATTTACGAGCCAGTGCGGCGCGCTTGCGCTTGACTTCTTCTTCAGAATGTCCGTAAACATAGTTACGTTTTCCGCCTGCTGTAACGTACATTTGGTATCTGCCGTCACTTCTTAATATCGGTTTTTGCTTATTCATATCGGCTCCTTCGTCCGACACGTCTTTGCTCTCTGTGTTTTGGCGAAATGGTAGAAATACCCCCTTTGAGTTCGCCGTTTCGTTTGTCTTTTTTTGTTGCTCTTTTTGTTCTAGTTTGAAAAGTTGATCTCTCGGCAC
>CALGEU010000373.1 GCA_937881285.1 uncultured Clostridia bacterium
TCGATTACTGGGCGATGTTGGTTGAGCCGAAGACTGGTGCCATTATCACCCAAAAGTAAAAAAATGCGCTAAATAGCGACTGACTTTGTCAGTGCCCCAAGCCTGCCAACTCATGTACTATATGTACATTAGGGTTGTCATTCTCGGGGCACTTTCGCGTCATTCATCTATTTATCGCATTTTTTACAAAACACGCTACGGCGAATAGCGGTGTCATCGTTTATCTGCTCCAAAATCACGTACTACGTGTACGTTGGGTTTTGTTTCGAATATCTGTTATCCCATTTTTTCAAAAGCGCAGAAAGCGAGCCGTGTCAATTTTTATGCAAAAAAAACGCACGTGATATGTGCGTTTGGAAAGTAATCGTAACTGTTGTTTATCCGCTTCGAACGTAAGCGACTAAATATTCAGTGCTTGTTGATAGACTTCGTTTTTGGGAATGCCGCGGTCTTGAGCGACTTTTTTCACGGCTTCTTTTTTGTCCATGCCCATGCTTACGTAGTGGCGAATATGTTCTTCGACGGATAAGGCGTTGAGCGGGTTTTCGGCGTTTGCGTTTTCGATTATCATGACGATTTCTCCGCGCTCTTCGGCATTGAAGTCCGCAAGGGTGGTGACTGTCACGCTTTCGTGAATTTTGGTGAGTTCGCGTACGACGTACGCCTTTCTGTCGCCAAGCACTTGCAATATGGTTTTTGCGGTTTTGACCAAATCGTGCGGCGCGACGTACAAAACAATCGGCAAGCCTGCAAGAGACGCTTTTGACAAAATCGACACTTTATCTGCGTTTTTTTCAGGCAAAAACCCTATAAACGTAAATCCGTTGCCTTTTATTCCCGACAACGCCATTGCGCTTGCCACGGCGGTCGGACCGGGAACAATCTCGACTTCTACGCCGCGTTCGTGGCATTTCGAGACGAGTTCCGCGCCGGGGTCGCTTATCGACGGCATGCCTGCATCAGAGATAAGCGCGACGTTTTGCCCCTGTTCTATGATAGAAATAAGCCTGTCCGAACATTCCTGTTCGTTGAACTTGTGGTAGGCAATGAGTTTTGCGTGAACGTCGTATTTTTCGAGCAACGGCAGAGAGTGGCGCGTGTCTTCGCATGCGATGACGTCAACGCTTTTCAGTGTGTCGAGTGCGCGCAAAGTTATGTCAGCCATATTGCCTATCGGCGTGCCTACTATGAAAAGTTTTGCCATCAGTCGTACAACTCCTTAAACTCGATTGTGTCTTTTCCGTCTTCGTCTTTGACGACGAGCGATTTGATTTTGAGACCTTCTTTTGCTCCTTTGCGAGCCTTGACGACTACGACGTCTCCGCCTTTTGAAAGTTTGGGGAAGACGACTGTCATCTCTTTCGGGGCAAGATTGCAATTTGCAAGCGCAGTGAAAAGCGATGCGAGTCTGTCTGCTTTGTATACGACATACAAGTCTCCGCCGAAGCGCAACGCCCACGCCGCGCCTTTCACGAAATCCGCAATATCCGCGCCGCTTTCCGTGCGCGACACGCCTTTTGCGTTTTCGCTTGCGCCCGCCCGAAAATAGGGCGGATTGCACAAAACCGCGTCGAAACTTTCCGCTTTGACGAGATTTTTTATGTCTCTGACGTCTCCGTCGATTATTTGCAATTTATCCTGCAATCCGTTGATTTGCACGCTTTTTCGCGCCAAATCGCAAGCGCGTTTTTGCACGTCAATGCCGACTGCGTTCTTAACGCCTTTTTTCACGATTGCGATAGTAGAAAGTATACCCGTGCCGCAACCTATGTCAAGAACGACATCGTTTTTGCCGATATCCGCAAGGTTTGCCAAAATCACCGAGTCTTGCGAAAAGCCGTAGTCGTCGGTGTCCTGCACGATTATATAATCGTCTATGT
>CALGEU010000374.1 GCA_937881285.1 uncultured Clostridia bacterium
TTTTGCCGTGTAGAGCATTGTTGTATATATTATTGAAAGAACAAATATTATTCGATGATCTTCGCAACGACACCGGAACCAACGGTTCTACCGCCTTCACGAATAGCAAAACGGAGACCTTCTTCGATTGCGATCGGGGTGATAAGGGTGATTTCCATGTCGATGTGGTCACCAGGCATAACCATTTCAACGCCTGCGGGCAATTTGATGGAGCCGGTAACGTCTGTTGTTCTGAAGTAGAATTGCGGACGATATCCGTCGAAGAACGGAGTGTGACGGCCACCTTCATCTTTCGTCAAAACGTAAACTTGAGCCGTGAAGTGAGTGTGCGGATGAATGGAACCCGGTTTTGCAAGAACTTGACCACGTTCGATTTCGTTTCTTTGAACGCCACGGAGCAATGCACCGATGTTGTCGCCGCCTTCTGCGAAGTCGAGAAGTTTGCGGAACATTTCGATACCGGTAACGGTGGTTTCTTTCTTTTCGGTGGAGAGACCGACGATTTCGACCTTGTCGCCCATCTTAAGGATACCACGCTCAACTCTACCGGTTGCAACGGTACCACGACCGGTGATGGTGAAGACGTCTTCAACAGGCATCAAGAACGGTTTGTCGGTATCACGTTGGGGATCCGGAATGTAGCTGTCAACTGCGTCAAGAAGTTCTTGGATAGGTTTGAATGCGGGATCGTCCCACTTACCTGCAAGACCTGCTTCCATTGCTTTCAATGCAGAACCACGGATGATCGGAGTGTCGTCTCCGGGGAAGCCGTATTCGTTGAGAAGTTCGCGAACTTCCATTTCGACGAGTTCGAGAAGTTCTTCGTCGTCGACTTGGTCGCACTTGTTAAGGAAGACAAGGATGTAAGGAACACCAACCTGACGAGCAAGAAGGATGTGCTCACGAGTTTGGGGCATCGGGCCGTCGGAAGCAGCAACAACAAGGATTGCGCCGTCCATTTGTGCAGCACCGGTGATCATGTTTTTAACATAGTCCGCGTGGCCCGGGCAGTCAACGTGTGCATAGTGACGCTTCGGGGTTTCGTACTCGACGTGTGCGGTGTTGATCGTGATTCCTCTTGCTTTTTCTTCCGGCGCCTTATCGATTTCGTCGTACTTCATCGCTTGAGCTTCGCCCTTGGATGCGCAATACATAGTGATTGCAGCGGTAAGAGTGGTTTTGCCGTGGTCAACGTGTCCGATAGTACCGATGTTAACGTGCGGCTTTGTTCTTTCAAACTTTGCTTTTGCCATACTAGAATTCCTCCAATATTGTTTTTTGGTTTTTTTATTATTTATTATCCAAAGTATTTATATATATAATATTAAACTATATATACGCTTACTTTTTGGAATCTCTTGCCTTCACTTCGCCGATGACCTTTTCTGCGACGCTCTTAGGAACGACTGCATAGTGGTCAAACAGCATTGTGAAGTTTGCTCTGCCCTGCGTTATGCTACGCAAACTAGTTGCATAACCGAACATTTCCGAGAGCGGAACGTCGCAATCGACGACTTGCGCTCCGTTTCTGGGCTCGATACCTTTGACCTGACCGCGTCTGGAGTTGAGATTCGACATAACGTCGCCGAGATAATCTTCGGGAGTTACGACTTCAACCTTCATAATCGGTTCGAGCAAGGTTGCGCCCGCTTTTGCCGCGCCTTCTTTGAAAGCCATAGAACCTGCAATCTTGAAAGCCATTTCGGAACTGTCGACTTCGTGCATGCTGCCGTCAACGAGTCTGACCTTGAAGTCCACGCACTCGTATCCTGCGATGATACCGCTTTGTGCCGCTTCCTTGATGCCTTCCCAAGCAGCGTTTGCAAACTCTTTGTTTACGACGCCGCCGACGATGCAGTTTTCCATTTCCAAACCTTTTTCGGGGTTGGGTTCCATCTCGATGACGATGTGGCCGTATTGACCGTGACCGCCCGACTGGCGAACGAATTTGCCTTCAGCCTTGACAGGTTTCGTGATAGTTTCGCGATAACTGACTTGCGGCTTACCGACGTTTGCTTCCACTTTGAACTCTCTGAACATTCTGTCCACGATGATGTCAAGGTGAAGTTCGCCCATACCTGCGATGATGGTTTGTCCCGTTTCCTTGTCGGTGTACGCCTTGAAGGTCGGATCTTCTTCCTGCAACTTGATGATTGCCATGTTCATTCTTTCTTGGCTGGCTTTCGATTTCGGCTCGATTGCCACCTTGATGACAGGGTCGGGGAAGACCATGTTTTCAAGAATGATTTGGTTGTTTTTGTCAGAGAGCGTATCGCCCGTCGTGCTCTTCTTGAGACCGATGACTGCGACGATGTCGCCTGCATACGCTTCTTCAATGTCTTCTCTGTTGTCTGCGTTCATACGAAGGATACGACCGATTCTTTCGTTTTCGCCTTTGACGGTGTTGTAAACCATACTGCCCGTCGTGAGCGTGCCCGAATAGATACGGATGAAAGACAACTTGCCGACGAATTCATCGGTGAGAATCTTGAAGACGAGTGCGCTGAACGGTTCTTTTTCACCGGGGTGACGAAGTTCCGTTTCGCCGGTCTTGGGATTGACGCCTTCGATACTCGCAACGTCCGTCGGAGCGGGAAGGAAATCCACGACTGCGTCGAGCATGAGTTGCACGCCCGTGTTCTTGTAAGAACTTCCGCAAAGAACGGGATTGAGTTTCATCTCGATTGTGCCTTTGCGGATTGCCGCCTTGACTTCGTCGAGAGAAATCGAATCGTAGTCTTCCATGATGAGTTTTTCAAAGATGTTCTCGTCGAAGTCCGCTGCCGCTTCGAGCATTTTGATGCGGTAGTCTTCTGCGAGTTCTTTGTACTCTGCGGGAATTTCTTTTGCGTAGAACGTTACGCCTTTATCCTTTTGATCGAAGTAGAACGCTTGCATCGTGAGCAAGTCGATGACTCCTTCGAAATCGGACTCTTTGCCGATCGGCAACGTGATGGGAACGGCGTTTGCGTTCAATCTTTCACGCATCATCTTGACTGCGTTGAAGAAATCCGCACCGTTGATATCCATCTTATTGACGAATGCGATTCTGGGCACTTTGTACGTGTCTGCCTGACGCCACACGTTTTCGGACTGGGGTTCGACACCGCCCTTTGCGCAAAATACCGCGACCGCTCCGTCCAACACTCTAAGACTGCGTTCGACTTCAACCGTGAAGTCAACGTGACCGGGAGTGTCGATGATGTTGATTTGATGTCCCTTCCACACCGCCGTCGTTGCCGCTGACGTAATCGTGATACCCCTTTCGCGTTCTTGTTCCATGTAGTCCATGGTTGCAGAACCGTCGTGGGTTTCTCCGAGTTTTCTGTTTACGCCGGTGTAGTAGAGAATACGCTCAGTCGTCGTGGTTTTGCCGGCATCGATGTGTGCCATTATGCCGATATTCCTCACCTTATCAAGAGCATATTTTCTAGACATAAATTACCACCTATAATGTGCAAACGCCTTGTTTGCTTCTGCCGCGCGATGCATTTCGTCTTTTCTCTTGACTGCGCCGCCGGTCATGTTGTATGCGTCCATAAGTTCGCCTGCAAGTCTTGCGTCCATGGTCTTTTCGCTTCTCTTTCTTGCGAAAGTCACGATCCAACGAATTGCAAGAGTTTGTCTGCGTTCGGGACGAATTTCCATCGGGACTTGGTAGGTAGAACCACCAACACGTCTCGCTTTGACTTCGAGCATGGGCATTGCATTTTCAAGCGCTTTGTTGAAAACGTCCATTGCGTCGACGCCGAGTTTATTTGCTGCTATATTGAAAGCCTCGTAGACGATCGTTTGTGCCGTTCCTTTCTTTCCGTCGAGCATGATTTGGTTGACGAGCTTGGTCACAACCTTGCTGCCGTATACGGGATCGGGCAAAACGTCTCTTTTAGGCACGCCACTTCTTCTTGGCATATTAACCTCCTAAAATGAATACATTCGAAAAAATTATTTTTTGGGGCGTTTCGCACCGTATTTGCTTCTTGCCTGACCGCGTTTTGCAACGCCTG
>CALGEU010000375.1 GCA_937881285.1 uncultured Clostridia bacterium
TAATCGTGACGGGAGACAGGGACTCTTTCCAACTCGTTAGCCCCACGACAAAAGTGTTCTGGACGAAGAAGGGCGTGAGCGACATAGAAGTGTACGACGAAGAACGCCTTTTGCAGGACGGATTCACCGTGTCGCAATTCATAGACTACAAGGCACTTCGAGGAGATACGTCGGACAACGTACCGGGCATTGCGGGCGTGGGCGAAAAGACGGCAAAACAACTGCTTGAAAAATACGGCTCGCTCGACGAAATTCTCGCACACGCGGACGAAATCCCCGGCAAACTCGGTCAAAACGTTCAAAACGGCAAGGATATTGCGATTTTGAGCAAGGAACTCGTCACTATAAACTGCGACGTGCCCGTTGAGTGTACGCTTGACGACATAAAGTTTACGCCGGTGTATTCGCAGGCGGTGCGCACCCTTCTCGGTCAGTTCGAAATCACGTCGCTTGCTGCAAGAATGACGTTTGAAAGCGGTGAAGAAGAGCCGTCCGTCGAATTGCCGAAAATAGAAAAAAACGTCGTGTCGCTGACGTCTGCCGAAGAGATAAAATCCGCTATAAAAGGTGACAGAATCGCCGTTCTAATCGCCGACAACGTGACGTTTGCCGTTGACGATAAGACGGAATACAGAATAGACTGCGTGCAAGATTTGTTCAGCGAAGGCGTTGACTTTGACGAAGCGGTGAACGTCGTGAAAGAGTGCTCAAAGGATATGGAACTCGTATGTTACGACTTCAAGGCACTCTCGAAGGCCTACGGTTTCGACAACGCAAAATTCTTCGACACGATGATTGCGGCTCACCTTGTTCGCGGCAGTGCGCCGATAAAGAGCGTTGAGCAGGTTCTCGGTGCGGACGGTCTCGAAGTCGGCGCTGTGGAGTTGCTTGTCGAAAGCGACAAACTTAAAGAGCAACTCGCAAAAAACGAACTTAATCATTTGTTTTTTGACGTTGAACAGCCGCTTTGCGTAGTTTTGCGCAATATGGAGCAACGCGGAATGTGCGTGTCTGTTGCGGCTCTGAAAACGCTCGAAGAAAAATATGCAGAGCGTATAGCGACGCTCACGAACGAGATATATGACCTTGCAGGAGAGCATTTCAACATAGCGTCAACGAAGCAACTCGGCGAAATATTGTTTGAAAAACTTATGCTTCCGCACGGCAAAAAGACAAAGACGGGATATTCCGTCAGCGAAGATGTGTTGAGCAATCTTGCAGGAGCTCATCCGATAATCGCAAAAATTCTCGAATACCGTCATTACGCAAAACTGCAATCGACTTACGTCACGGGGCTTCAACCGCTCGTGAAAGCAGGGCGCATACACACCGAATTCAATCAGTGCATAACAACGACGGGAAGACTGTCGTCAACAAATCCGAATTTGCAAAATATCCCCACAAGAAGCGAAGAAGCAAAGGATATTAAAAGTGCGTTTATACCGAGTGAAGGCAACGTTCTCGTCAGCGCGGACTATTCGCAAATCGAGCTCAGATTGCTTGCGCACATGAGCGGCGACGAGCAACTCATAAAAGCGTTCAACGAAGGCGA
>CALGEU010000376.1 GCA_937881285.1 uncultured Clostridia bacterium
AAAACGTGGACATCAAATCTATCGGCGAATGCGTGAACTTCTTCAAGACGTTCATCAGAGACTTCAAATAAAAAAACAAAACGACAAAAACGTACCGTTCGCGGTGCGTTTTTCTTTGCCTGTAAACGCCATGAAAACAGCCAAAATCGCGGAAAAATCTGTTGTTGACTATCTGCGTGTTCTGTGTTATTATTTACTACTAAATATTATGAAAAACGAAAGAACGAAAGTCTAAATCGGCTCGTCGACGCCGAAACGGCGCAGAAATCGAACCGTTCTTTCAAAAGGTGAAACGATATGATAAGCAAAGCGTTTGACGCAATCAAAAAATACGACGTTATCGTCATACACCGCCACACCAACCCCGACGGAGACGCAATGGGCAGTCAAATCGGCTTGAAGAAACTCATCGAGCACAACTTCCCCGACAAACGCGTGTACGCAGTCGGAGACGACCCGAGACGTTTTTCGTTTATGGACGGAAGCAAAATGGACGAGATAAGCGACGACGTATACGACGGCGCACTTGCAATCGTTCTCGACACTTCGGCAAAATCGCTCATAAGCGACGACCGTTATACCCTTGCCGACCTTCGCGTGCGCATAGATCACCACATTTTCGTCGAAAATATCGCAGAAATCGACGTTGACGACACGAGTTTCGAGAGTTGTTGCGGTCTTGTGACCTATCTTGCGCGCGAATGGGGGCTTGAAGTGCCCGTTGACGCCGCCAAAGCGCTTTTCACGGGGCTTGTGACGGACAGCGGAAGATTCCGCTATGACAGCACAACGCCGCGTACGTTCGATTTGGCGAGTTTTCTGTTGTCGAAAGGATTCAGCGCAACGAGCATATACAACGAGTTGTATCAGGACGAATTCAAAAACGTGAAACTGCGTGCGGAATTTGTCACCGCAATACGCTTCACCGAGCACAACGTCGCATATATCTATTCCGACCTTGCGCGCGTTGCCGAAACGGGCATGGAAGCCCCTGCCGTATCTCGCGGAATGGTCAACTGCATGGGCGAAATCAAAGGCGTTGACGTGTGGGTGAACTTCACCGAATGCGAACAAGGCGTGTTGTGCGAGATTCGCTCGAAAAATCGCAACATAAATCAGATTGCCGTCGCACACGGCGGTGGCGGACACCTAAAAGCAAGCGGAGCGACGCTCAAAGACAAGCAAGAAGCAATGGCGGTTCTTGACGAACTCGACGAACTGGCGGAAAAAGGAGAAACTATATGACGGACAATTATCAAGCGAAAAAGGCTATTCTTGACAAAATCAAAGCGTATGACAAAATCATACTCACGCGCCATTTCCGCCCCGACGGAGACGCAATCGGCTCTACGAAAGGCTTGCAACGCATAATTGCACTGACTTATCCCCAAAAGAAAGTGCTTCTCATCAACGAAGACAGTTCGGAGTATCTTGCGTTTCTCGGCGGCGAAGACGCACCGATAAGCGACGAAGAATACAAGGACGCGCTCGTCATCGTGTGCGACACCGCCACCACCGATCGCATATCCAACAAGAAATTCGCACTCGGCAAAGAACTTGTCAAAATCGACCACCACATCGAAAGCGAACGCACGCAGTACGGAGACCTTAAATGGGTTGAAGAAGAACGCTCTTCCCTTTGCGAAATGATTGCCGACTTCTACAACACTTTCAAAGACGAACTGGTCATCGACTCGCTCGCCGCTACCTATATCTTCACCGGCATGGTGACCGACACGGGCAGATTCAAATTCAGCAGCGTAAACGGCGAAACCATGCGACTTGCAGGTCTCATGCTCGATCAAGGCATCGACACCGAGTGGGTGTATGCAAATCTCAATCTCGACGAGTTTGAAGTGCTGAAATTCGAGTCATACGTCTACAAAAAGATGAAAGTCACCCAAAACGGAGTTGCATATATCTACGTGGACAAGAAAATGCAAAAGAAATTTGCCCTGTCCAACGAGCAGGCAAGCAACGTTGTGAGCTATCTTGACGGCATCAAAGGCAGCATTGCCTGGCTTGCGTTCATAGAAAACAGCGACGGAAGCATTCGCGTGCGCCTGCGCTCGAGATTTATGACGATAAACACGCTTGCCGAAAAATACAACGGTGGCGGACACGACCGCGCCTGCGGCGCAACCGTCCACAGCAAGAAAGAGATGAAAAACATGCTTCTCGACGCCGACAAAATGGTCCACGACTTCAAAGCAACAAATACGAAATGGTTGTGATACTCAAATAAAAACAATCACAATAAGCACACAATAAGCAATTAAATCTAAATTGAATAACCTTTACAAAACCAAAGCCCCGCAGAAATACGGGGCTTTGATTTGATTGCATTAGTCTCAATATAAAGCACTTATTATGCTTCCAAATAATAAATAACAATTTTTGCTATTTGTCCGTTCTTGGAAGATACTTGTGAGATATTGAAGAAAGAACCACCTTCCGTAGACTCAACAGTAAGAGTACCATTACCTTTTTGGCTAGTTCCATCTGTATGAGCTTCAAGTTTCGCTTCTGTGAAAATTTGTGCATAATACATTGCACTTCCAGAACCACCAGAAGTAGTAGTAACTTCAATTTTCTTAATTGTACCATTAATTGCAGTCTTATTCGCAATGAATCCAGATTTAGATTTAAGGAACAAATAACCATTATTCTGTTGTGCATTCAAGTAAGAATATGTTACTCCATCAGCAACAAATTCTTTCACATTTGAAGCGTCTGCCGTTGAAACAATATCAGCATATCCAGCACTAAAATCTAGCGTGATAGTTTGAAGTTCTGTAGATTTCGCTTCAAATGCAACTGTAATGATTGTGTCTGCTGTGATTGTGAGCTCAAAGGAAGTTTTGCCTGCAACGGAAGTGTCCGCTTCACCTTCACCGATGGTGTAAGATGCAAGCTTAAATCCTTCTGCGGGTTCAACAGTGACTGTGATTTTGGTGTCTGCGTCAACTTTGCTGCCGCTTTCGACAACGGTTTCACCTGCTTTGACAGAAGTGATTGTTCCGTTTTCACCTGCACTGTATGTCACGGTGTATTGAGAAACGCTTGCAACGACTTTCAAAGAAACGGTTGTAGATTTGCCGCCTGCCTTGACGGTGATGACAACATCACCTGCCGCAACACCGGTCACAACACCGTTTTCGTCGACGGTTGCTTTTGTTTCATCGGAAGACTCAAACGTGATGTTTCCAACGGTTGCCGCCATAAAGTTGGGGTTGATTGCCGCTGTGATGGTTGCGGTTTCTCCGACAACAACTTCACTCTTATCTGCTTCTGCAGAAACGTTCCACACAACTTCAATTTGGTCTGCACTGGAAACTGCAAGTTGTGCTGCATTGTACCAACCAACGTTTACGTTTGTGAGATTTATGACGTTGCCTGCTTGCAAATTGCTAAGAACTGCTGCATTGAGCGCATCTGCATCGCCTTTTTCAACACGGACGGTGACGTTTGTATCGCCGAGTTTGAAAGTAAGACTGCCGCCCTTGCTGTTGTTTGCGGTGCCACTTACATACACAAGACCACTCACGCTGACAAGTTTTGCCGCATCGTTTGCAACAAGTGCTTTGTAGCCTGCTTCGTCAAGAACTTTTGCAGAAATAACGGTTTCCGTGTCTTTGACTTCGACGACAACCGCATTTTTCATTTGCATAAGACCGTTGTATTCGTCTTTAGATCCAGCAAGTGTAACTTGTTTGCCGACTTCAACGCCTGCAAGTTTGGTTACATAAACGTAGAGTGCATTGCCTTCTGCGTCTTGGATCCACGTTGCTTTGCTATCGATGTTGGTTACGATACCGACAACGGTACCATTAGTTCCGTCTGCCAATGCTTTGAATTCTGCAATGGTCAAAATCTTGTTGACTACAGCGGTGATGTTTGCATCGTCGGTGAGAATGACTTTGTAGGTTCCGTCGGTTTCTGCGGTGATAGTTGCGTCACCGTTCTTCACTGCGGAGAGAACATAACCGTTTTCAACAGAGACGGTAATTACGAGTTCGGTACCTTTGTTGAGAGCCGCACCGCTTTCAACAGCGGATTCACCGTTCATAACGGAAATGGTTGCGCCGGTGACGTTGGTAATTGCGACGGTATATGTCGGGATGGTTGCCGTGATTGTGATCGGGAATTCTTTTATAAGAGCCGCTTCAGTGCTTCCTGCAAGAGAAATGGTTGCAATGAGAGTCAATTGAACGTCGGTTTCGGGTTTAACGACTGTTGCGTTTGCGCCGTCAATCGTCAATGCCGTGATGCCATCTTCTTTGATGCTCCATGCAATCGTAGTGCCGTTGATGCCTTCGGTGATGAGAGTGAAGCTGTCGGAGAATTCCGTGCCACCTTCTGCCGTGACAGAAGTCAATGCTTCTTTTGCTTCGGCAAGTTTTTCTGCATCGGTCTTTTCTCTTTCAGTGATTCTCACGGTTTGGATGGTGAGATACTTGTTGGTGTTGAATCCACGAACATAACCGTAGATATCAACTTCTTTACCAAACAAGTTTTCGTCTGCAACGGATGACGGTGCATAAACGCTGATAATTTGGTTGTAAGTGCCTGCGGTTGCTCCTGCCGTGCCTGCGCTTACATAGTCACCGTTTTTGTAAAGAATGGTGCCTGTGATCTTGTAGAATTTGCCGGTCATGTCAACAATAGAAGTTGCGCTGAGACCTGCAAGATCGATTTCGGATGCTTTAAGTTCGGTTGCTTGCGGATAGGTGTATTCTTCACCTTCTGCTTTAGTAAGTTTTTCAACGCTGATCGTGCCAAGTTGCGGAACACCGGAATTGACCGCTCTTGTTGCGACGATTTTCACTTTGTCGCCGACTGCAACGTCAAATTTGTTGTAGCTGAACACTGCACCTGTTGCGTCTGCAAATACAAACGAGCCTGCTTTGCTGTCTTCTGCGTCTGCAACGATGAAACCTGTAAGAACATACACTTCGTCACCGGTGCTCTTTGCAAGAAATTCTGCAACGGTCACTGCGGTGCCGACATTGAGAGTTATTGTGAATTCTTTCGTGTCGGAAACGGTCGTATCGGTTGCGTGAGTGAGAGTTGCGGTGAGAGTCACGGTTCCGTCTTCTGTGAACGTGTAGGTGACTTTGCCGTTTTCAATTGCTGCGATTTCAGAACTTGCTGCCCATGCAATTTTGACATCGGGATAAACGGTGTCTTGTGTGGGAAGAGTGAAAGTGCTGCCACTGCCGTTGATCTTAGTGTCGATTGCGAGTCTGCCCTTCACGTCTGCAATTTGACCTGCAGGATCTCTTTCGGGTGCTTCTTGTTCAACTGCTGCATCGGTGGTGATGACTTGGATATAGAATGCTCCGTTGTAAACGGTTGCCATACCTTTGACAGTTGCATATTTGCCGTTGAGTGCCGCAAAACCGTCTTTGAAAGCTTTGGTCTCTTCATCGGAGAGCATATTGTCGGAAGAAGAAACACGGAGATAAGACTTGGTTGCGCCGATTGAGAAATAGTAATAACTGCTTGCAGTGTCAATGTCGCCGATGATGACATTCTTGATTTCAACGGGCATATACGCTTTCTTGGTCAAGTTTTCGTCTTTCATGTCCGCTGCTGCCGCAAAGATATCGGTGATGTCTGCAAATTCGATCGTGGTGCTGTCGTCGAGAACCGTGAACGTTGCATTCTTCACTTCGTGAGTGCCGTTGTAGATATCCTTCGTGCCGGTGACTTGAACGGTCATACCGATAGCAAGGTTGGGATACGTCGTGAGCGGATCTTCGGTGAGAGAATAAACGTAATAACCGCCGTCATTGTCATAAATGTACATGCAGTTGTATTTGTCACCGGTGGACTTTGAAGAGATGCTTGTCACTTTGCCTTTGACGATGACTGCTTCGTCTTTGGCTTTGCTCATATACTCTGCCCAGGTGAGTTCTCTCCACTTCGGAACGGTCAGATTGTATTCAAGTTTTACGTTGTGGTCTCCGTCCTTGATGGTTGCGGTCAACGTATAGTTGATATCCTGAGACGCTTTTTCGGGAACTTGAATCGTGACTTTGTCGGTTCCTGGAACAACTGTGATGCTGGTTTCTTCGCCTTCGGTCAAGACTGTGACAGTCCATTCGATATCATGGAACACGCCGGCATTTGCACCGGGGACTTTCACAACAAGATCAAAATTGCTCGGAGTAGTCGGTCCAAGCTCCTTATAGATCGACTTCAGGTAGCTCTTTGCATTTTCAAGGCTGCTCATGTCATACTGGTTGTTCTTTTTGTCGCAAGCGACAAAAGCAGTAAGGCACATAACAAGCACGAGAACGCACACAAGGACCGCTCTGAAATTAAAAGCCTTTTTCATTTTTGCTTCTCCTTTATAATATTGTTTTTGTTATTATATAAGGCGTGGTTATGCCACAACCGTTATATCGTTTGCAGAAAACACTTTCACTTGATATCCGTTGAAATATGCAACAAAACCTTTAACGTTTATGACTTTGTTTTTATATGCAGATTCAGTGATAATGTTTTTGTCGGCGTCGCGAAGAACGGTTGTACGAATTGTGATCGTAACGCCGTCTTGCGTTTTGCACGTGAGAGTCATCGCACCGTTTGATGCGGACTCTTCGTTTGATGTCGTATAAACTTTCGTGACCGTAAGTCCTTCAAGCGATACGCTGGAATCCATGATGAGTTCCGGATATTTAACACTCTTTTCGACAATTTCATCGTCTTCTTCGAATTCAACGGTGAGAAGTGTTTCGTTTGCAAACTTCGCAGCGTCAATCGATTGATAAGACGGAGTGTATTTCTGGTCGTCAAGAAGTTTGATGTTGTTGGGATCGTCGGGCTGGAATTCTCTATACTGCATACCCGAAACCTGATAGGTTTTGCCGGTTTCATAATACTGAACGGTTCCCACGATACGCACGTGATTGCCGACAGACAATATCTCAAGTCCGCCACCGCTCATGCTGAATCCGTAATAGCAGAACATACCATAATAGAGTCCGGTGTCAGGATCCGCGTCAACGCTTTCAACGTATACGGAGTTCGATCCGGTATCTCTTGCAACGATTCCTTCAAACGCAACTTTTTTGTTGTTATATTCTGTGATGTTGCATCTCAATTCTTTCAAAGAGACATTGATTGCTTCTCCGACATAAAGTTCCGGATCGGCAACGCCCGAGAAAACGTTGAGTTTTTGCTTTTGTGCCTGGTTGAGCGCCGCAACGGCAGTTGTACCATAACGGTTTTGGCTGGTGTTTGATGCGAGCGCAAGCCCGTTTTGCAAAATTTCAACGTTGAGATTGCGATAATCCGCATCAGCCGACGGCTTGTACCACACCCATGTGAGATATCTGCTGCCGGTGGAATCCGCTTCCCAACTCGAACCGTCTGCTTCTATGACGATTGAGGCTGCACTTTGGAGTTTCTCTTTCGTAAATCTGGACGCTTTGTGTCCGTATGCTTCGATTTTACCCGTAGATTCGGGAGTGTTGATTGCAAGATAACGCGCTTTCAACATGCCGCCGGGAATAACACTGCTGTCAACGTAGAAATGCGTTGTGTCGCCGTCGACATAACTCTTGACTTTTACATCGATGAATTTTGCCGTCGTTGAGTTCAAATCAAGTTTGAGTTGGCTTACGTAGTCAACAGGAGTAAACGGCTGTTCTCCACTGTCGCCGTTATCACCCGAGTCGTCGCCGCATGCGACAAGACAGCACGCCAGCAATGCTACGAGCAACAATATTGAGATTGTCGTAATAAACTTCTTCATAAAAGAATCTTTCCGTTTTCCCTACGGGCTTGCTTATTCCGCAAACCCGCAGAGAATAATTTTAAATTTTAATCAGTTTTCTTCTTTGCAAAGATCGATCTCTGCTCTGTTGAATTTTTTGATTCTGTTTCTATTAGCTGACAAAGTATTCGCATTCGTCAAGAGCTTCTTTGAATGCGGTGTCAATGTCGGTTTCGCCTTTAAGGCATTTCACGAGCAATGCGCCGACTTCGTCACGAGCCTTGGAAGAACCGTTGAATGCAGGAGACGTGTAATACGCGTCTTGTTGTTGCATACAAATCTTCGCGGAGAGTGCCGCAACGTTGTTGCCGCCGTCTGCCTTGTTAAGGAATGCGCTGTAAACAGGATTGTCTGCAACGGATTTCAAAACAGGAACATAACCGGATGCCATGGAGAATTCTGCTTGGAATTCAACGCTGGTGGTAAGATATTTCACAAAGAGCCAAGATGCAACGACTTCTTGTTTGTTGCTCTTGTTGAAGATGCAAATGGACGGACCTTGAGAAATAACTTTCTTGTTGTTGACGTTTGCTTGCGGGATGGTTGCAATACCGACTTCAAACGGATAATTGCCGTCTTCACCCTTCGCAGGACGTTGGTGTGTTGCACCTGCGGAAGAACCGATAGACATATAGCTTCTGCTGGTTGCGGTAAGATCCGTGAACAAACCGGAAGTGTATGCGCCGTAAATGGTTTGAGTCGTCACAAGACCGTCGTTGTACCAACCACGAATTCTGTTGACGAAATCTTTGTTGGTTTGATTGTTGAACAAGAAGTGTTCGCTCTCGTCTGCACTGGTGTACGGAGATTGAAGTTGTTCGCACATGGTGATGAACCAGTTTGCTTCAGAGTCGTATCCGAGCGGAATGCTGTTGGGATCGATTTGTTTGATTTGTCTGCAAACTGCTTCGAGTTCGTCCCAAGTTTGAGGAACTGTGAGATTGTTTTCATCGAAGAAAGTCTTGTTGTAGTAAAGAACTTCGGTGGATTTGGAGAAAGGCATCGTATACATGAATTCGTCACCGAATTGTTGACCTTCTTCGTAATAACCTTTGATGAAATCGTCCTTTTGTTCTTGCGTGAGACCGAGAGATTCGGTTGTGCCGTCCGCTCTGGTCACGGTTTCTTTGCTATCGATAAGGTTGTCGAGTTGGACAACTGCTTTTGCCATATTGTAAAGTGCAACGTGGTCAGGATAGCAGTATGCAAGGTTCGGTTGGTTGTTCGCAGTAAGTTCCGTGCTTATTTTATCTCTGACATCGTCATAACCGCCGACTTGTTCGTGCTGGATATGGATGTTCGGATAAAGAACATTGAAGCTTTCGATATAGCGATTCAACACGTCGGTCAGGTTTGAACCCATCGTGTGATAGAATCTTAAAGTGATTTCACTCCCGTCGTATCCGCCTACCGGAACTTCAAAGTTTGCAGCGTTTCCGTTCTTTTTGTCACAAGCGACAAAAATGGACATGGATGCCACTACAATAACCAAGAGCATGACAATTGCAAGTGCTTTTTTCATGTTTGTTCTCCTTTAGAATTATGTTTTACAAAATATATCATTATATATTTGTCAATATTGTTTTGGCATGCGGCGAATTATATTCATCGGTGCCGTGTTGTTGCTTTTATCCCTTGATACCGCTTCTCGAAACACCTTTCATAATGTACTTACGAAGGAATACGAACACAAGGAACAACGGAAGCGAAACGAGAGCGACTGCCGCCATTTGTTGCGGATAGTTGGTTTCGTTCGTGCCGGCGTCGGTAAATGCGCTACGCAGACCGTTTGAAACAAGTTGGTGGACTTCGTCGTTTGCAACGAGTCTCGGCCATACGTATGAGTTCCATGCGCCCATCATTTTAAGAATCGTAATCGAGATAAGGGTCGGAAGCGCAAGCGGAATCATAACTTTCCACAGATACTTCAAATCGCTCGTGCCGTCAACTTTTGCCGCAAGGTACAATTCGTTCGGAATCTGCATGAAATTCTGTCTAAGCAAGTAGATATAGAACACGCTGACAAGGAACGGAACTATAAGTGCCGTATAAGTGTTGAGCCAACCGAATTTAACTACGGTGATATAGTTCGTAATCGTGAACATTTCGCCGGGTATCATCATAGTGGCGAGCAATGCTCCGAAAAGGAGATTTTTGCCCTTGAATTCAAGTCTTGCAAACGCAAACGCCGACAAAACGGTGATGACAAGCGACAGAATTGTCGAAACAATTCCGACAAGAACCGTATTCTTGAACAACGTACCGAGATTGCCTGTCGAGAACGCCGCCGCATAGTTTGACCACATCGCATGTTGAGGCCAGAACGTCGGAATGGTGAGTCTATATTCTTCCATCGATTTGAGAGAAGAAATAATCATCCAATAGAACGGGAACAGAACTCCAATCGCCACAATAATCAGGAACAAATACCTGAAAAACATGCCGACAATGCCCCACGCCTTTTGTCTGTTTGTGACGGACTTGATATTTCTATTATGCATTATAACAATATTATCAGCCATAACACACCTCTCAATAGTGAACTTTCTTCTTGCTCACGTACAAGTTGATGATAGTAACCGCCAAAATGATTGCGAACAAAATTAGTGCCGCAGCACTCGCTCTGCCCTGATGAGAGCCTTCGAGCGACTGATAAATAAATCCAACCATGGTATTGAGCGAGTTCTTTGCGCCGGCAGGACCCATATTGTCGCCGAAAATACCTACGATGCTCGTGTATTCCTTGAATCCGCCGATAAAGCCGGTGATAACCACATAAGCAATCATCGGTGAAAGAAGCGGAACCGTTATACGCGTCATGGTTCTGAATTTCGAAGTGCCGTCAACTTTCGCAGCGTCATAGTATTGTTTGTTGACGCTTTGAAGGCCGCCAAGCAAAATAAGGATCTTGAACGGAAGAGCATTCCAAACTATGTATATAACCATAACGGTCATGTTCGCCCAATAACTGGAGCCGAAGTTTATCCAGTTAACAGGCTTGCCGCCAAATGCCATTATAATATTGTTTATAATACCTGCGGTTTCGATGATCTCGTTTTCAGTGCCGTAGAAACTGCCGATCATATTGAACATGGTTGCAAAAACCATACCGATTGCGATCGAGTTGGTGACGTACGGCAAGAAATAAATGGTTTGGAGCAATCTCTTGAGCGGTCCGATCGAATTGAGCACGACTGCGATAAGTAATGCCAATATCGTTGAAATAGGAACTGTCAATACACAAAGCAAAACCGTGTTTTTAAGACAGGTAAGAAAGCCTTGATATTGAACAACCTTTTCAAAGTTGCCAAAGCCGACGGAGAACGTTGCTCCACCCAATGCTCTTTGCAAACTGTAACCTTCAAGGAAAGCAAGTCTTATGGTATTGATAATCGGCCACACCGTGAATATCGCAAGCAATATCAACGCCGGTGCAAGATACAACCATGCTTTCCATTGATGTTTGGAATCTACCATATTACTTTACCTCGCTGTCGTTTTGGGCCAATTCTTCTTTGACTTCTTCTTCGACTACTTTTTCTGCAACGACTTCTTCACTGGATTCCGCGATTTCCGCTATCGTATCTTCTACGCTCTCGGAGTTCACTTCTCCGGATTGTACGGTCGGTTCGATCTCGACTGCGTTGTCTTGTTGCATATATTCGAAGCATTTTTCCTTTTCTTCTTCGCTAAGGAAAATTCTTTGTTCGTCTTTTGCCG
>CALGEU010000377.1 GCA_937881285.1 uncultured Clostridia bacterium
GCGATATTGCAGGTTATGCGTAAGCCCGTATGTGCGGTTTGCGGAACGAAGAATTTGCCCGGTGCAAAATTCTGCGTATCCTGCGGTGCGCCGATAGTCGTTGAAAGCGAGACTCACAGCGACGCGGACATGCTCGACGCAAGAAAGACGAAACTTCGTCTCGACAATATGGAGCGCGAAAGAATGGCGGTTGTCGACAAAGAAATCGCAGAAAAACGCGCAAAAGCCGAAGAAGAGAGAGAAGCGGCGCTCGAAAAAGTGGAAGAATACCGCAAAAAGAGCGAAGACGAATACAAGCAAAAGGCAAACGACCTTGAAGACTACCGCAGAAAACTCAACGAAATGGGTCCCGAAGACATTGAACTTCTCAAAAAAATGTCTGCGGCACTCAAGACCTATTCAAAATACTACGCCGACCCGTATACGCAAATCGACGAAGACGACATCGACGGCGAGACCTACGTTTGCCCTGCGTGCGGAACGATAAATCCGCCCACGGCAACCGCTTGCACGCACTGCGGAAGAGACAAGGCAAGAGCGTTGCTTCTACTTGCGAAAAACAAGATTAAGCAAAGTCCGCCCGTCAAGCGCAAACAAACGATAATCCCTGCGCCCGAAGCCGACCTTTCGGTGAAAAAAGTTCCCACTCTCGACGAGTTTATCGAAGAAAAGAACGCACCGAAGACGGAAGAAACGGTCGCACCTGCTAAAAAAGAAGAAGTCAAGGAAGAAGCGCCTGCGGATTTCTCCGGTCCGAGCAACGCTCACTATGCGCCGTATCCGCCGCAATACGCTCCTTATCCTTATCAACAACCATACCCGTATCCGTACCCCGCGCAGCCTTATCCGCAAGCGCCGTACCTTATGGGAGAAGACGGCAAGCCCTATCAGATGCCGCCTATCGTTCAACCCGTTGCTTTCGTGCCGTACGTGACGCAAGAGCAACCGCTTATGCAATATTCGCCGACGGCGGTTGAAGCAAAACCGCAAAGAGCAGTGCCGACCAACGCAGCGGCAAAAGACGTCAAGAAGAATTGACGAGAAGAATATGGCAGATCAGAAAAACAATAAACCGAGAATACGCGGCGTTGACGACGCCGGCATAAGACTTGCTCCGCCCCCGATAAACAACGCGGGCTATCACGTCATGCCGACCGTTATGCAGGAATACGTCATAGAGCCGCATCTTTCCGTGGACGAGCCGAAGGAAGAAAAGCGAGTGGTGTCCACCGCCGACGATTTTCAACCGAGAAGGGAAGACGCCAACAAGAAGTGGAAGAGACAAAAGCGTGCGAAGAATATGATTGCGGGCGCGATTGCTCTCGTCGTTTCGGTGGTGGTGCTTTTGCCCTACGTTCTCGGCGCAATAGGAACGAAAGTGAGTGCTCCGTTCAAGTTCTCGCTTGAAAGTTACAATGTCGTCGGAAACTGGATATCCGCTTTCAAACAAACGGCGGCGCAAGGCTGGAAAGGCGACGGCATAAAAGAGATATGGCTATCGACGGTGCCGAGCATGATTCTCACAATTGGCATTTTAGCAGTGCTTATCAATGCGATAAAGTCGTTGTTTGCGCTGTTTGGAGCAATCAAACCCGTAAAATACGGTTGGGGCGCATTCGTAAATCTCGTATGCGTGCTTGCCCTTTTCGTGGCGTCGCTCGTTGGCGCGCCCGCGATAGGCATCGACAAAATTGACTTTATGGCCGACTTCATACACGGTTTCAAGGCGAGCGAGTTGTTCACGCTCATGACGTTCGGCGCAGGATATACGATAATCTGCGCTCTATTGGCACTCGTAAACCGCGACAAGTTCGGTTATCTCAAATAAGAGCAATAAAGGAGAAATATATGGCAAAGAAGGATCGTAACAAGGAAATCGTTTTGACTCCCGAAAGCAGTGAAATTCAAGCGGTGGACGAACCGATGTTCGAATCGGAAGCATACGCCACTCCGCAACCCGAAGAAGGCTCTGACGTGACGGTTATGAAACCCGTCGGCATCGGCGGCCCCGTTCCTATCGTCGCACCCAAGCATAACACAATTCAGTTGCAACCCATAGTCGTGCCGCTTGCGGTCGTGCCTTATATGACGCAGGACAGCAACGTTTTGCGCACGGACGGCAACAGACAAGACACCTATGCGCCTGCCACCGTCGAGTACGGCGAAGCGACCGATTTCGAAACGGTCTCGGCACAAAAGGTCAAGAAAAAGAGCAAAGTGCAACCGAGAATTTTTGCACTCGTCACGTTCTTGCTCTCTGCGCTCGTCGTGCTTCCGTTCATTCTTTCTTATTTTATGGACAGCGTCGGCGCAATGAAGATTGCAGAGTTCAACGTCATCGGAACGATTCAAAAATGGGTGGCAAACGGCTTTGCGCTTCGTCCGCTCAGAAACCTTGCGTATATCGGCGTTGCGGCAGTGAGCGCGGTTATGGTGCTTTCGTCTCTCATTTCTATAATCGTCGGCAAGTATCCCAGAGCGTTGCATGTCATCTTCTCGCTTGCGGCATTCCTTGCGCTGCTTGCACTTCTCATCAAGTGGCTCGTCAAGAGCGAATTCGTCATCGCAAACAAAATCGGTTTCGTGGTGATTCTTGCGCTTTCTTTCGTCGATTTCGTGCTTGTTGTGGTTTTCTCCTGCCTTCTCAACAAACTCGAAGACAAGGTTGAAAAGAGTCAGAACGCGGCAAAGGAAATCTGAACATAGACACGCATATTACACGCAAAACGAATTGCACCCTGCGATTCGTTTTGATTTATTAAGGGAAGAATTTTCAAAAACGCATATATTGAGACGTTTATGAAGAAATTTTTCCGCAATACACGACGGTACACAAAGAAAAGGGGCTATGTCGCTCAAACTCGTATCACTCACAAGCGGAAGCAAGGGCAACTGCACATTGGTTTTTTCAAACACGACGGCAATTTTGGTTGACGCTGGTTTGTCGTATACGAGATTGTGCGCGGAACTTAAAGATTTCGGTCTTACTCCCGATATGATTGACGGAGTGGTGATAACGCACGAGCACAGCGACCATATAAGCGGTTTGCAAAAACTTGCCCCGCACACAAAAGTGTACGCGCATCCGCTCACGCAAAGAGCGATATTTCAGCGCACGGGAGAACTGAAAAACGCGCAGGACGTAGACGATTACGAAGGCGGTTTCGACGTGGGAGACATAAAGGTTTTGCCTTTCCGCATACCGCACGACGCGGCGTATCCGCTTGCATATTCGTTTGAGTGCGGCAACGCCCGTTGCAGCGTCGCAACAGACATAGGTATGCCGACGCGCGGCGTTCTTCGCAACGTTAAAGACAGCGAAGTCGTGTTGCTTGAAGCAAATCACGACCTTGAAATGCTCAAAAACGGCAAATATCCACCAAATCTTAAAGCGAGAATTTTGTCAAATACGGGACACCTTTCAAACGACGCTACCGCAGTCATAGCAAAGCATCTTTGCGAAGGGAGCGAAGTGCAGAAACTCATTCTTGGGCATATAAGCGAAAATAACAACACCGAGCAACTTGCTTTCGACACCGTGGAGCGCACGCTCAAGGAGTGGAACAGCGACATAGAATTGTCCGTTGCTCATCAATCGAGAAGGAGCGAAGTTTTCGAGATATTATGAGAAAGACCATAGGCGCAAGCGAAGGAAGTTCCATATATATAACGGGTATCTGCGCAGGGAGCATTTTGTCCCTGTTTTTGTCGCTTGCACTCAGAAACGTCAACGTCGGCTTCGACGGAATGAGCGTATACAACTGGTGTGGATACGCGCTTATGCAAATCGCGTTCATAGCGACGGTGTTCATATATTCGGCGGTGAGAAAAACAGACGTCGTAAGCGTCGCAAAAATGAAAAAACCGCTTAATATAAAACAAATCGTGCTGTTGCCGTTCATTTCTATTGCGACGATACTCGCGTTTTTGCCGCTCGCAAATGCGTGGAGCGCGTTTCTCGGAGTGATAGGTTATCACGGCTCGGGCGTTGCGATGCCTGCGTTTTCAAACGTCGGAGTTTACTTTCTCGCGCTGTTTCTTATGGCCCTTTTGCCCGCATTCGGCGAAGAATTGCTCGTTCGCGGCAATCTTTTTTCGGGATTGTCGACGAGAAACGTGTGGTTCGGTGTGCTTATGTCTGCGCTTATGTTCTCGCTTATGCACGCAAATCCCGTGCAGACGGTGCATCAATTCGGACTCGGTATAGTGCTCGCGCTCGTCGTTGCGTTGTCCGGCTCGCTTTGGGCAGGCGTTGCGGTGCACTTTTTCAACAATTTCATAAGCATAACGCTTACGGCGTACATTCCGCAAGTTGACGAATGGTACGTTGCGCTCGGCTATTACAACTGGCTTACGGGTGCGGCGAGCGTCGTGGTCGGCGTTCTTTTGCTCGTCGTTTTGTTGTGGCTTTTCTTCCGCGCAGGCGACAAAAAAGAGAAGTCGGGTATCGTGAAAAACGTGTATACCGAAGACGGTTTCACGATAGTCGCGACGCAAAACGTATCGAGCGATACGGATAAGCCGAAAAAGAGCAATATTTTCAAAGATTTCGCAAGATTTTTCAAGTCGCTTTTCACAAAACAGGGGTGGAAAAACGTCACCTACTGGCTCGAAGAGCGCAATGAAGTGGAATATATAGGCAAAAATCAAAATCTTATGGGCGTCTGGATTGCGCTTGCGCTCGTGATAGTCTACTGGATTTACGCATTCGTGGTGAGCATAATATGAGCAAGAGAAGAAGCGTCGGCATCATATATTTCGTCGTGATAATGCTCACTCTCCTTATGAGAGTGGCGTCTGCGCTTGACATTTATTCGGCTCTCGGCATAGAAGATTACGACGCGCTCTGGACGTGCACGGTGCAAATTTTGCTTTTCGGGCTGACGAGCATTGCTCTATATTCGTGGAGTGCGTATGCAAGACGCGAAAGCGTCAAAGAAGTGCTTTGCGATTTCGGAGTGAAACGCATAAAAGCACTCGACTGGTTGATTATTCTCGGGATATGCGTCTGCACTATGGCGGTTTCTACGGGCGTTTCTTTCGTGTGGCAGGTGGCACTCAGGCTTATGGGGTTCACGCACACGTCGTCAAGCACAGACTATTCGACGGTAGGACTTTTGTTCAAGGAACTTGCGCTCACCGCGCTTTTGCCTGGGATTTTTGAAGAGATTGCTCATCGCGGCCTGATTTATGCAGGATACAGAGAATGCAAGTGGAAATTCGTGTTGGTGTCCGCATTGCTGTTTTCGCTTATGCACCAGAACATCGTGCAGACGGGATACACGTTCTTTTTCGGCGCGTCTCTTGCGCTCGTGATGTATTACACGGGTTCGATTTGGGGCGGTATACTGATACACTTTGCAAACAATGCGTGGGTGGTGCTTTCCGGATATTCCGAACAACACCCCGACGG
>CALGEU010000378.1 GCA_937881285.1 uncultured Clostridia bacterium
CGAGTCTGTCGGTCGGTCAAAATACGCGACACCTTGCGCCCGCGCGCAACGCGCGCGGCTCGTATTATAAGCAAGGTGTCGCGTATTACTCTCAACATTCAAAAAGTATAGTCAACAGTAAGGTTTGGAAGGCAAAGGAAGGTGACTAAAATGAAACAAAAGGGTACAAAGAATTTAACTTTTACACAGCGTATTCAGTTGGAAACGCTTTTGAAAGAAGGTTTGCACAAAAAGGTTATCGCCGAACGGCTCGGTGTGTGTCTTGCAACTATTTACAATGAATTAAAACGCGGATATTATCAGCATAAAAAATATAGGTACACGGACTGGTTCGGTGATAAGCACTATAAAAACGTTGATTCATACAGTGCAAATATCGCAGAAGAAAGATATCGATTAAATCAAACTGCCCACGGTGCGCCGATTAAACTCGGCAACGACTATGAATTTGTCGAATACGTCGAAAGGCGTGTGCTAAAAGACAAGTTGTCACCGTGTGCCGTTCTCGGTGAAATTAAACGTTTCAAACTATTCAAAACGAATATAAGCAAGACAACTTTGTATCGATACATAGAACAAGGCGTGTTCCTGAATTTGAAAATGAGTGACTTACCACTCTACAAGCGGAAGAAAAAGTATCGCAAGACGGTTATCAAGCGTGCGCCACGTGGTACGAGTATCGAGAAACGTCCGATTGAAATACTCAATCGAAACACGTTCGGCAACTGGGAAATGGATTGTGTCGTAGGAAAGAAGTTTTCGCGTGACGTTCTTTTGGTTCTCTCGGAGCGGTTGACACGCTATGAAATCATTGTGAAAATGCCAAACCGCAAGTCTGACACGGTTGTGAAAACTCTCAATAGGCTTGAACGCAGATTCGGCCGTGACTTTCGCAAGATATTCAAGAGTATAACCGTGGATAACGGCGTTGAATTTTCGGATTTCAAAGGTTTGGAAACGTCGATATATCGCGGAAAGCGTACAAGCGTTTACTATTGTCACCCATACACATCGTGCGAACGCGGTACAAACGAGCGTTTGAACAGAGAGATAAGACGGCATTTGCCCAAAGGAACGGACTTAACGAAGTATAGCGACGAGCAAATACAGTTCGTCGAAGATTGGGTGAATACATATCCGCGTGAAATATTCGGCTTTGCCACGTCGGCAGAAAAGTTTGCGGAACAATTAGCATTACTTTAATTTTTGAAAGTGTATTTTCAAAAAACAAGTCGTCAAATATGACGACTATTTTTGCGTTCTCGGATTTTGATTGACAAGCAAGTTATACCGCCTATTCCGTCAATCGCGATTGACGGAATAGGCATTTCGTCGTGGATTTTACCACTTTTTTCAACTTTTTTGAAATCCTACGTAAATTTTTCTAAAAAATAACTTGACAATTCATATTATACACGCAACGATACGCCCGTCTGCGGTAATATGATAAAGTAGCATACACTACGTCAAAAATTTTCCCCCGTCCGAATATCCGAACAATGCACTTCATTTCGCGGCTAAAACTCACAATGCAAAGTTAAAATTATTTT
>CALGEU010000379.1 GCA_937881285.1 uncultured Clostridia bacterium
CTGTCTTTGTATTCCTGACGGAGTGCGAGAATGCGCTTGTAGAAATACCAGATGGAGTTTTCGTCTTGCATTGCAGACTCGACGTTGACGGTCGTGTAATTCGGATTTACGGTGTACCAAGGCTCGTGCGTGGAGAATCCGGCGTATTTGCCGCTCGTCCATTGAACGGGGGTACGCGCACAATCTCTTGCGGCGGTGTGCGCCACTTTGAGAATGTGTTTATCTGAAAAACCGAACTTGCGCATAAGGTCGCGCACGCAGAACGTTGAAACGTCTTTGAATTGCGCCCACGGGTCGCTTCCTTTCGGGTATTTGTCGAAATAAAGCGACGTCATGCCGATTTCCTGTCCCTGATAAATGAAATGCGTACCGGAAAGGAAAGAATAGACCATTGCAAGCGCTTTTCCGCTCTCAACGCGGTAGTCTTCACTGCCGTAACGCGAAATTATACGCGCGTGGTCGTGGTTTTCGAGATAGTTTGCGTTCCACGCTCTGTGATAGAGTTTGGTTTGCCACTCGTTGAACGTCTTTTTGAGTTTTACGAGATTGAAAGGCGTATGCACCCATTCGATGATTATGCAGTCCGCGTTCATGTGTTGGAAAGAAATCATCATATCGAGTTCTTTCTTGTTTTCGTTGACGTAGGTGAGCGCGGTCTTGACGTTCATAAGCGGCGCTTCGCCGACCTGGAACGCGTCGTAATCTTCGATGACTTTGCGGTATTCCTGCAAATATTCGTGGATATGCGGACCGTTGTTGTAGTGCTCCATACCCCTTGAAGCAGGCATGAGCCAGTTGCCGTTGGGAAGACCTTCTCGCTTGCTTATCTGCGTGATGACGTCTTCTCTGAACCCGTCGACGCCCATATCGAGCCAGAAACGCATGACGTCCTTGACCGCTTCTCTGACTTTCGGATTGTCGTGATTAAGGTCGGGCTGTTCCTTTGCGTAAAGGTGGAGATAGAATTCTCCGCGTTGTTCGTTATACTCCCACGCGCTTCCCGGGAAAGTGGACATCCAGTTGTTGGGAACTTTCTTTCCGTCTTTGCCGCGGCCTTTGCGCCAAATATAAAAATCGGTGTACGGCTCTATGCGCGCGCAACTTTTCTTGAACCACTCGTGTTGGTCGGACGTATGATTGATGACCAAGTCCATTATGACTCTCATGCCGAGCGCATGCGCTTTTTCAAGCACTTGCTTGAAGTCGTCGAGCGTGCCGTATTCGGGATTGATATTCTTGTAATCGGCAATGTCGTAACCGTAATCCGCTTGCGGAGAAACGTAAAGCGGCGAGAACCAAATCGCGTCCGAACCGAGACTTCTGATATACTCGAGTTTTGACAAAACGCCTTTGAGATCGCCTATGCCGTCACCCGTCCCGTCGCAAAAAGAGCGCGGCCAGATTTGATACACCGACATTTCCTTAAACCATTTTCTTTCTTCCATAATCTTCTCCGTTTAACAAAAACGGGGTTTTACGCCCCGTTTTTTGCAATTATAAAGTTTAGTTTTCGCTGTTTTCGTCAACTTGAACGTTGTCTTCCGTCACGTTTTCGACAGAACCTTCAACGCCTTCTTCGACGCTTTGAACGGGGTTGCCGTTCTCGTCGAGTTCGACTTCTTCTTGCTCTTCTTCATGCGGAGTGAGCGCGATTGCCAT
>CALGEU010000380.1 GCA_937881285.1 uncultured Clostridia bacterium
CGTCGAGTTCGACTTCTTCTTGCTCTTCTTCATGCGGAGTGAGCGCGATTGCCATGACTTTGAACTTGTCGTCTTTGAGTTTCATGATGCGCACGCCTTGCGTGGATCTGCCTATCTTGCTGATCTCGTCGGCTTGCACTCTGATGATGACGCCGCTGTCGGTTATCATCATGACGTCGGTGTCAGACGGAATAACTTTCAAGCACACGAGCGTACCCGTCTTGTCGTTGAACGTGCCTGCTTTGACGCCCTTGCCCGCTCTGTTCTGAATCGGGTATTCGTCAAGGCTTGAACGTTTGCCGTAGCCGTTGGACGTGACGGTGAGAATTTCGTCTCCCTGATGCACGACGTCGAACGCAACGAGAGTTTGACCTTCGGCAAGATTCATTGCCTTGACGCCCATTGCCGTTCTGCCGACGGGGCGCACGTCTTTCTCGTTGAAGTGAATGGAAAGTCCTGCGCTGGACGCAACCAAAAGTTCGTCGTTGCCGGTGGTGATGACTGCGTCGATAAGTTCGTCGTCTTCGTTGAATTTGATTGCAATCTTGCCGTTGCGCTTGATTGAATCGTATTCTTCAAGCGGAGTCTTCTTGATGAGACCTTGCTTGGTTGCGAGCATAAGGAACTTGCCTTCTCTCTCTTCGGGCATTTGCAGGAACGCCTGAATCTTTTCGCCTTGTTCGAGTTGGAGCAGGTTGACCGCCGCTCTGCCGCGCGCATTGCGTGTCGCTTCGGGGATTTCGTACGCTTTCAAGGTGAACACTTTGCCCTTGTTTGTGAAGAACATAAGGCGTTCGTGCGTGTTTGACGTGAAAATCTTCTCCACGAAGTCTTCGTCCTTTGCCTTGTGAGCCGTTATGCCCATTCCGCCGCGGTGCTGAGCCTTATACTCGGCAACGGGCATACGTTTGATATAACCGCCGTGAGTCATCGAAATGACGACGTCTTCTTTTTCGATAAGGTCTTCAATGTCGATGTCGCCGTAGTCGTAAGTGAGTTCGGAAAGTCTCGGCGTGGTGTATTGTGCCTTGATGTCGCTCATCTCTTTGACGATGATGTTTTTCACTTCTTCGTCGCTGGACAAAACCATAGTGAAATACGCGATTTGTTTGTCGAGATCTTCGAGTTCCGCATTGATCTTTTCGACTTCGAGACCTGTCAAACGTTGCAATCTCATATCGAGAATTGCCGCTGCCTGCTTGTCGCTAAGGCCGTAGCCTTCCATAAGTTTTGCGATTGCGTCCTGTCTGTCGCGGGATTTCTTGAGAAGTTCCACGATAGCGTCGATATTTTCGAGTGCGATATGCAAGCCGAGCAAGATATGTTGTCTTTCCTGCGCCTTTTCAAGGTCGAAACGCGTTCTGCGCACGATAACGTCTTTTTGGTGTGCAACGTAGCATTCCAAAATCTCTTTGAGATTTAGAACGCGGGGTACGCCGTCCACGAGAGCAAGCATAATCATGCTGAAAGACGTTTGCATTTGCGTCTGCTTGTAGAGTTGATTGAGCAAGACCTGTGCGTTGACGTCTTTTTTGAGTTCGATGACGATACGCATACCGTGACGGTCGGTTTCTTCGCGAAGGTCGCTGATGCCTTCGAGACGTTTGTCTTTGACCTGGTCTGCGATGTTTTCGATGAGTTTTGCCTTGTTGACCTGAT
>CALGEU010000381.1 GCA_937881285.1 uncultured Clostridia bacterium
AGCGTATACATCGTCACGGCGCGAAATTGTTCGTGCAGTTGCACCATCCGGGCAGACAAAACGTCGGTCTTGCGATAGGCACTGTTCCAGTGTGTATCGCAATGACGAGAATGTGCAAATCGTTTCCGAAAACACTTTTCAAGATTGCGCCGAAAGTCGCGCCGTTTATGTCAAAACATAACCTTGCACTTTCGTCCGTATCGGCTTCCAAATGTGAGCCGAGTTATTTTGCAGGCGGCAGAGTGCGCGCTTTGAGCAAGAGAGAAGTGAAACAAGTCATTCGTCAATTTATCGACGGCGCGGTGCGTTGCAAAAAAGCAGGTGTTGACGGTGTGGAGCTTCACGGCACGCACGGCTATCTCATTCAGCAATTCCTTTCGCCTAACACGAACCACAGAACGGACGAATACGGCGGAAGTTTTGAAAATCGATTGCGTTTCCTTCGCGAAATCGTGGAAGGAATCCGCAAAGAATGCGGAGACTATCCCATAATCGTTCGTCTGACCGTTGACGAGTTCTACGACAAAATCGGCAAACCCGGCAAAGGCTACGATATGGAAACGGGCGTTAAGTACGCAAAAGCGATTGCAAATATGGGCGTTGACGCAATCGACGTATCCAGCGCGGCGTACGACACGTTCAATTACTGGCTCGAACCGACGAGTTTCGATCTCGGTTGGAGAAAATATCTTGCAGCGGCGGTGAAGAAAGAAGTTGATATCCCCGTCATTGCGGCAAACCTTATTCGCTCTCCCGAACAGGCTGAAATGCAACTGGAAGAAGGCACGCAGGACTTCGTGTCTCTTGGTAGACCGCATATTGCAGATCCGCACTGGGCGGAAAAAGCGCAACAAGGCAGAGAAAAAGAAATCAAGCGTTGCATTTGCTGTCTGTATTGTATTCAAAGCATGCAGGACAACGCATATCACGGGGACCACGGTTATTGCTCGGTCAACCCGACGGTGGGAAGAGAAAAAGAATTCGACAATCTTCCCAAAGACGGCAACGGCAGAACGGTTGTCGTCGTCGGTGCTGGCGTTGCGGGGCTTACTTGTGCGGAAATGCTCGGCCGTCGCGGATTCAAGCCTATCGTGCTTGAAAAAACGGACAAAATCGGCGGTCAGATTCAACTTGCGGATAAACCGCCGAAAAAAGAAAAACTCGGCTGGTGCTTTGAAGATATGCGCGTAAATGCGGAAAAATTCGGCGCGGAAATTCATCTTAACACCGAAGCGAACGAAGAAGTCATCAAATCTTTCAATCCCTACGCAGTCGTAATCGCAACGGGTGCGCAAGCGGTGAGACCGCGCTCGATAAAAGGCTCCGACCTTGCAAACGTGTATACGACCACGCAGATTTTGAGCGGAGAAGTGGTGCTAAAAGGCAAGAAAGTTGCGCTTATAGGTTCGGGAATGACGGGACTCGAAACCGCAGAAATGCTCGTTGACGGAGACAACAAAGTCACAATCGTGGAAATGGCAGACACGCTTGCTCCGGGAACGTGGTTCCAGCATCTCGACGACGTAGTGCCGAAACTCGACGCAAAGGATACGAATTACATTTTGTCACACAGGCTCGTCTCGATAGACGAAAAGGGAGTCACGCTCGAACCTGTCAAACTCGACAAAAACAAGAAAGCGAAAGCAACCGGCAAACCTGCGCATTTCGATTTCGACGCAGTTGTATTGTCGCTCGGAGCACGCCCCGTAAACGACCTTGCAAAAGCAATCGAAGGCAAGTTTGAAAACACATTCGTCATCGGAGACGCAAAGAAAGTCGGCAGAATCGCAGACGCGACAAGTCAGGCATACGACGTTGCGATTCACAAAATCAAATAAAACGTAATCCATGCACAAATGCGCGATATACGGCATCTAACCGCGTGTATCGCGCATTTAATATATCAAAATACAAACAAACTTATTGTTAAGTACACGCAAAATGGACAAAAGAATTAAAATCGATTATAACGATTCGCTCGTGTCTCTGGCTTGCTCAGTGCTGAAACGTTTCGGCGCCGAGTACGGACATCCGACGCTCGAAGATATGGACGAATTGCTCGCAAAAGGCTATAAAAACGTTGTGGTTATGCTGTTTGACGGAATGGGAACGGCTATCCTTGAAAAACATAAGGAAGTCGCTCCGTTTTTGCGTGCTCATCTTATCCGCCCGATTTGCTCGGTGTATCCGCCGACCACGACCGCTGCGACAACCGCGATTGAAACGGGGCTTACGCCTATGGAACACGGTTGGCTCGGCTGGGCGTTGTATTTCAAGGAAATTGACAAAAACGTTTGTCTTTTTACGAATACGATATTCGGCAAAGACGAAATCGCCGCCGATTATCCGGTCGCAAAAACCGCTATTCCGTTCGATACGGTGGAAGAGAAAATCAATAGAGCGGGCAAACAGGGGGATTTTGTGTCAAAACACGGCACTATAAAGACGGAATCCGTGAAAAATACCTGCGATATCGTGCGCGAACTTTGTAAAAATGACGGAGAAAAGTATATTTATACTTACTGGAATCAGCCCGACCACGATATGCACGACTACGGCACGACGGACGAAAGAGTGGGGGAACAAATACGCTTGATAAACGACGAAGTGGAAAAACTATGCGCCGATCTCAAAGATACGCTCGTGATAGTCACGGCGGATCACGGTCTCGTTGACGTCGAGTGGAAGTCGCTTTGCGATTATCCCGAAATTGCCGAGTGTCTGTTGCGCGTGCCGTCAATAGAATCACGCGCTTTGTCGCTCTTCGTCAAAAAGGGAATGGAAGAGAGATTTGAAAAAGCGTTTATGCAGGCGTTCGGAGACGATTATATTTTGTTCAGTCACGACGAAGTGATAAAGGACGGACTTTTCGGCGACGGGAAAGCGAATCCGAGATTTGAAGATTTCGTGGGGGACTACGTTGCGGTTGCGACGGGCAAAACTTGCATAAATCCGTTTGAACCCGAAGAAGACGCTTTCATCGGAATGCACGCGGGCGCATGCGAAGACGAAATATTTGTTCCGTTCATAGCAATCGAAACGTGACGGCTTAAAGAATAGGCGCATTGCAATATAGCGATAAATGCACAGAACTTTTATAAGAAAACGAGCGTTTTGCTCGTTTTCTTGCATTTTGCACGATTTCTATTGAATTTTTGAGTAAACAGTGAGAAAAAATGTAAAAAAATTTCATACAAACGTAAAATTCGGTATTGATATTTATTTATCTATATAGTAAAATATAAGCAAAGAATGCGCATACGGCGCATTTTGAGAAGGAATCATTTTTGACGCATTCATTTGCGTAAAGGGGTATTATGGATTACAAAATGCAACTCACGCCCGAGCAGGTTGACATTCTCAACGGCAAACAGGGCAAAACGAAGGCAATGGTTATGGAAACCTTGGTTATGTTCGGAGACATTTTCGGAGCAAAACGCATGGTTGAAGTGACTCACAAGGAAGGGCATCTCGTCACGAGTTTCGGCATCGGATTGCTCAAACCGCTCTACAAAACCATGGACAGACTTATTGCGGACGGCATCAAGACGCAAGGCACGTTCACGGTTGACCCGCGCCCACTCGACAGAGCCAACGTCAAGTATTCGCTTCTTGACAGACTCGTCAACGAAAAGGTTATGTATTCACAGCAAAAACGCTATGAAGAACAGTTGAAAGCGGTGGGGCTCAAAGACGCAAACGCATTCACTTGCGCATGCTATCTCGACGAAGTCGGCAACGTTCCGAAGAAAGGCGACGTTCTTTCTTGGGCGGAATCCAGTGCAGTCGTTTATGCAAACTCCGTTCTCGGCGCACGTTGCAACCGCAACAGCGGTATGCTCGATCTTTTCGGTTCTATCATCGGTTACGTCCCCGAATTCGGGCTTCTCACCGACGAAGGCAGAAAAGCAACCTGGATTGTTAAGGTCGAAACGACAAAAATCCCCGAAGCGCAAATTCTCGGCAGCGCAATCGGCATGAAAGTCGTTGAAGACGTTCCTTACGTTTACGGTCTCGATAAGTGGATCGGCAGTGAACTTAACGACGAAAACAAGGGATATCTCAAAGATTTCGGCGCGGCAACCGCATCAAACGGCGCAGTCGGTCTCTATCACATCGACAATCTCACGCCCGAAGCGAAAGAACTCGGCGAAAAACTCATCGTCGAAAATCCGAAAGTGTACGTCATCGACGACGCGGAACTCGAAAGAGTGTACAAGAGTTATCCGAATATGTGGAAAAAGCCCTACAGCAAGCCGACTATGGCGTTTGTTGGCTGTCCGCACCTTACGTTCACTCAACTCAACGAATGGACGGATATGATTGAAAAGGCACTCAAACAAAACGGCAAAAAGAAAGTCGCACTCGAAACAATCGTTTGCTCCGCTCCCGACGTCGTTGAAAAATTCAAGAAAACTCCAGCATACGCAAGACTTATCGCAACGGGTGCGAAACTCACGAGCATTTGTCCGCTTATGTATACCAACAATCCGCTCACCAAGGGCAAATCCATTGCGACTTGCTCCAACAAACTCCGCACGTACAGCATTGCAAGATACTATAAGACGGCGGATCTCGTCAATATCATCGCAGGAAAGGAGTGAAGACTATGAAAACTTTTAAGGGTAGAGTTATTGCAGGCGGCGACTTCAAGGGCGAAGCCGTAGTTTCGAGACAAGGCGTCAACACTCTCGCAACGTTCCAGAAGAGTGCGCTCACCAACGCAAAACAAGTCATCGTCAGCGACCAGAACAACAAAGACATTTTCGGGCTCAACATCACAGGCAAGGTGCTTTGCTTGCCGCAAACCATAGGTTCGACGACGGGCGGTCTCGTCATTCAGACTGTATGCTCTATGGGCATCAATCCTGCGGCGTTCCTTTTTGCAGACCATGTCGACTCGCTTGCCGCAAGCGGAATCGTTCTTGCAAAAATTTGGGAAGACAGCAACGTGATTGCAATCGACCAACTCGGCGACGAATTCCTTAAATCCGTCAACACCGGCGACACCGTGACCATTTCAAAAGACGGCACCGTAACTATCGGCTGATTTAAGCAACAAAACTATAAGGAAAAGCGCGATTTTCAATCGAAAATCGCGCTTTTTATTGTGTGACACATTTTTTTAGTTGCAAAGCCATGTGTGTAGGTTTTGCCCCGTTTTGTAGTTATCGCTAGTAGTTATTGATTTTTCTTTTTGTTTTCGTTTATGAACTCTTCGATAAGGTCGAGTGCCTTTTTAATCACGTCGAGAGAATAGGCATAGCTTATGCGCACGAAGTCTTTTCCGCTTTTCCCGAATGCGCCGCCGGGGACAACTGCAACGTTTTTTGCATCGAGCAGTGCGTATGCGAATTCTTCGCCGTCCATACCCGTTGATTTGACGCAAGGGAAGACGTAGAACGCGCCGCGCGGAGTGAAGCAATCAAGCCCCATTTCGTTGAGCCGTCTGACGAGATATTTTCGTCTTTCGTCGTAGGTGTCGCGCATTGCGCCAACTTCCTTGAAATCGTCCTTAAACGACGCGTTGAGCGCTTCTATCGCAACGTACTGGGCGGAAGTCGACGCACACATGATTGCGTATTGATGAATTTTGTATATCACGTCGATTATCTCTTTTGGCGCGCAAACGTATCCGAGTCTCCAACCCGTCATTGCAAAGTATTTTGAAAATCCGCTCACGACGATAGTGCGCTCTCTCATTCCGTCAAGAGACGCTATTGAAGTGAATTTTGCGCCGTCGTAAACCAGTTCGCCGTAAATCTCGTCTGACAGCACCAAAAGGTCGTGTTTTTTGATGATGGGGACGAGTTTTTCAAGGTCTTCCTTTTCCATAATCGCGCCCGTAGGGTTGTTTGGATAGGACAAAAGAAGACATTTGGTTTTCGGAGTAATCGCGTTTTCGAGTTGCTCCGGCGTGAGTTTAAATTCGTTTTCGATTTTACAATCTATCGGGACGGGGACGCCGCCGCACAGGCTCACGAGCGGAGCGTAGCACACAAAGCACGGCTC
>CALGEU010000382.1 GCA_937881285.1 uncultured Clostridia bacterium
GGCATACCTTCTTCCGCACTGAACGCTTTTATGCCTGTCACAAGGCTTTCATAATCCGTGCAATCGTCAACGCCGTACTCTTCGATTTGTCTGTATGGTGCATAATGCAGGCGACTTTCGTTGACATAATCGGACGACACGTAAGACGCGCCCTTTGTGGAATATCCGTCCGCCATCTCTGAAGCAAACCATTTCCATTTCGCTTCTCCGTCAACGGTCATAGGCTTCAACGCTTCGGTTTTTGCAAATTCCAAGGTATATTCGGCGTTGCCTTTTGCTACGTATCTCACGGTGTCGTAAAAATACTTATCCGTGCCGTTCCAGGACTCTTTGAATTCGCTTTTGATTTTTTCAGTTTCTTTTGCGGATTTCGACGCAACTTCTTCTGTGAAATCTATTGCAAACATACCTTTCCACGCACTCGTGCCGTCTCTTCCCGCAATCCAGTACAAAGCGTTTTCTTCATCTGTATAGGCCACTTCTTTGCCGCATACGGAGCATTTTTTGTTTGCGACACCGTCAACCAACGTGTGGCTTTCTTCACCGTATTTATGTTCGTCGCACCCCGTGCAACCGTGCCAGTGACTGACGTCGTCGCTCTCGAACTCCGTCTTTTGCTCATGCAACGTAGGCTTTTCGTTGGAACCCGCAGGCGTTTCGTTGCAAGCGGCAAACACCGAAAGCGCGAACACAATCAATAGCGCAAAGACGATAAAACGTATCTTTTTCATATTTTCTCTCCCATTGTTTATATTTAACCCGTTAAGGATTATTCATATTTGTTAAAATTTACGATATCTAACCACACGAAACGTCATCTACGCTTATGCAACGAGAATACGACAACCGTTGCGACGTTTGCGAGCGCAAGCAAAACGATAAACACGATAAGAACCGTTTGCAAAGTGTCGGTTTTCTGCGCATTTTCTTCGATTTTGCTTTCGACTGCACCGAGTCTTTCGGAAAGCGCATTTATTGCCGCCGCAACTTCCGCTTTTGAATCTTCGATTTTGCTTTCGAGTTCGTCTTTCAATTCGGCATTTTTGTCGTCGGCATAGGCTTTACTCACCGTTTCGGCAGTTGCAATTGCGTTATTCAATTCGGCAATCGCCGCATTCACTTCGTTTGCGCTTGCTTTCGAGTCGATTTTCGCAGAAAGTTGCGTTTTTGCGACATCTAACGCTTCGTTTGCAGACTGTATAGCATCCGCTTTCGCACTCGCTATGGCGGCAGTCATCAACTCTTTCACCACGTTGTCTTTGCTGTCGGCATACGCATTGCTTGCTGTCTCTGCGTTCGCAATCGCATCGTTCAAAGTATCGATTGCATCGAGCAATTCCTGCGAACTCACTTTTTGATCAATCAGGTCGCCGAGTTCTTTTTTCGCTGCATCTAAAGCATCGTTTGCCGCTTTTATCGCATTGTTTTTCGCAGACGATATATTGTCGTTCAATTCGTTTTTAACTTCGCTATCTTTCGCGTCGGCGTACGACTTGCTTGCCACTTCCGCATTTGCGATTGCTTCGTTCAATTTTGTGACCAAATCGTTTACCGTTTGCGTATCCGCCTTTTCGTCTATTGCGGATTGCAAATCGCTTTGCGCTTTTTTAAGATCCGCATTCGCTCCTGCGAGAATGCTTCCCAAGTCCATACCGCAATAGTTGCACGTCAAATCGGAATTTATGACAGAATGGTCGCATTTTTCAATGAGAACGTACTGTCCCGAATTGGCTGCTATCGTGCAATCTTTCACTGCGTCTTTGGCTATTTTTCTTATTTCCGTTCCGTCAAAATATTTGACTACGTACCCTGTCGGCACTATCTCGTCAAACGTATGCCCGTTTGCAAAGTTAATCAGGTCTATTTTCCCGTTGTAACACGTGATTTTTCCTATGTAGTGCTGAATCATCGCAACGGTGTTCGGACCGCAATCGTATATGACGTTTGCGTTGTCTGATGTCGCGAAACACACTTTGCCCCCGTCCTTCGAGTCGATTATAGTCACTGACGCCTTTATGCTTATATATATTCCCCTTTGCGTCTTTCCGTTCAAATCCAACGTTATGTTTTTGTATATGCTGTTATCGTCTCTATAGTCAAGCACTACATTGGATAAAAGCGTCATACGGTCGCCGTCGGCCAACTGTTTTGATGCATAAGCAAAGTCAACGTAATATCTCGTCGTAGTTCCGTCGGATACTGCAATATTCATAGTTCCGCCGCATTCAGAGCAAACTCTGTTGTTTTCGTCAACGCCTTCGTGAGCGCATGCCTGTCGGCATAAAGCGCACTCATCTTTGTCATACTTCTCATGAGTGCAGATATATCCGCAATAATCGCAAACGTGCTCGCCGTTAGACACGGTGAAACTATCGTGCGAACATTTAACGACGTTGACAGCCGTTTCTGCGGTCATTTCTGACGATTTTACCATTGCGCTTCCGTCCGCTTTTTGGTAGGCGTATCCTTCGCAAAGCATACTTTTGAACGTTGCGCCGCTTTCAAGTTTAAAACCGAGAATAGTTCCGCCCGATAATATCTGGGCGTTCGTTGCCACGATAAGCTTATCAATCGTTCCGCCCTTTATGCTCGCTTGATTCCGAACTTCAAGTTCTTTAATACTGCCGCCTTCTACCTGCAAATTTCCGGCATCACCGACTAAAATATGCGCTTCTAAACATCCGCCGCGAATGGTCGTTGTCTTGGTTTGATCGACAAACATTATCGTGTATGTTCCTGTTGAATACTTACCTAATTTTAGCGTGCCGGATTCAAAAACAAATTCGTCAAATCGGCAATTAATCGAAGACGTACTTAAATCGAGTGTTCCCGTTTGTTCGGCACTGCTATCCCGAATTGTCAATGAACCGGCAGCAATAAGACTGGGACTGCCGACAACTCGTTTTCCGTTCAAATCGAGAGTAAAAACTCTATGCCAACTGCTCAAATCAAAATTGCCGATTGTAACGTCATCTTCCAAGAAGCGCACCGTCTTTTCGTCCGAATCAATCGGAATATATTTCAATGCTTCGAGTGCTGCGTCAAACGACGTAAATTCCTTCGTTTCATCGCCGTAAGTCAAACTTACAACAGGAACTATCTCACCGCTCTCGTCGGCGGCGAGCGCAACGTCGGTTGCAAACGTGAAAGTTGCGATAAGCACCATACAGAACGCTATTGCAATCAACACCAAAAGCGCATATGCGCGATTTGAAAACTTGTTCATATTCTACCTCTATTTGAAAACGGTTGCCGCAGTGAACGCGACGTCGTTTTGCACTTGTTATTCGTTGCGCGAAAACTTGAAATCGAACGTCATTTCAAGCATCGCGAAGAGTTGTTTCAGAACGGCGTTTGCCGTGGCCACAACGTCCGTCGATCGTATTTTATTGAGTGCTTGCGTCTGAATCTCTTCCGGCACGTGGTACGCATCAAGTGCCATCGTGAGAAACCTTTCTGTTTTTCTTTGAAGAGTGAAATACTTATCGCACTTTCTTGTCATAAAAGCGCGCATCATACCGCCCGTGCCTAAATCCGCTTCGTAAAAATCGCTCGCCGTCCAATCTTTGTTGTATTGCTTGAAAAACTTCTCGTTTTCTTCGGAAGTTTTCTGACATATATATTCGGCAAGTTCGGGTTGCGTGTACGCTTCGATGTAAATCTCGCGCAAATTTTCATTACACTCGGTGATTGCAAGTTGAAGTGCGGTTTCGACTGCGTATACGAAAACACCGTCCTGTCCGCCGAGTGCGCCGCGCGCCATTGCAAACTGATTGTCAAACATAAACTCGACGAGCGCGAAAAGCACGCCGTCTTTGGTGCGGAATATATTCTGAAAAGTGCCTGCCGAAACGTCCGCTTCCTTGATTATGTCAAGCATAGTCGTTTGCTTGAATCCGCGTTCGATAAACATCTGCACGCATGCCGTCAAAATTCTTCTTTTAGGGTCTTTCACTTCTTGTCTTGAAATCATAATTAGCCTTATATCCTATTCGTCATTCAAATTTGAGTTGCATTTTGGGTTGCAACCCAAATATAACACGGTTCACATTCAAAAAGCAAGGAGATTTGCATTTATAAAGACAAACTTTCTTGCTTTGCACACTTTCGCCAAATAAATTATGATAAAGAAAAGTGTAAATAAAAGAAAGGAAAGTAAAGGAAAGTAAAGGAAAGTAAAGGAAGCGCAAACGCGCTTCCTTTACTTTTGAGAGAGAATATAGATCGTCGTATCGCTACAACGTATCTCGATTTATCGTACGAATGAAAAGGGGTTATCATTATTCATTTCGTACAAAAAGGGGGATCAGTTCTTGTTGTCGTCGTCAAGCTTTTCTTTTTTCTCGTCGGCATTTGTTTCAGGCTGAACACCGTCTTGCGCTTTTTGCGCTTCGAGTTCCGCTTTGCGTTGCTTGACGAGTTCCGTCCAGTCGACGTTGCCCTGATTTGAACAACATTTACCGTTGCACTGCCCTGCGTGCGAGCATCCTGCGCAATCGCTTCCCAAAGAAGGTTTACCCTTCAGTTTTCTCACGATAGACGCGATGATGACGCCCGCCACGATGGCAACTGCCGCTATGATTACAATTATTTCAATCGGTTTCATAGTCTATAGGTTTACGCAAGATTATATTGTCTTTCGACTCTTACGCGTTCTTTTTGATTTTGAGTTTGCTTCCGAGATCCTGGAAGAATTTCTTCACGTTGATCTTGCCCTTGTTGTCGAGCACGATGAGCGTGATGACTGCTGCCCAGATTGCTGCGAAGATGAACACTGTCCACCACCATGCACCGATGAGATAAATCATCATGGACACGATGTAACTTGTTCCGATCCAGAAGAGCAACGTCATGTTGTAAGACTTCTTGCTCGGGAGTTCTGCCTTTGCGGTTGCAACTGCTGCGAAGCACGGAATGGTGAGCATGTTGAATGCGATGAATGCAATCAAACCTGCAACGTCGATTCCGGTTGCCGCGATCATTGTGTTGACTGCTGCGATACCGCCGTCTGCTTCGACGTCGATCATGCCGCCGACGATGCACGCTGCAAGAGTACCGAAGGTTGCAATGACGTTCTCTTTTGCGATAAGACCGGTGATTGCCGCGACTGCGAACACCCAACCGAAGTTCTTAAGTTGTGAACCGAATCCAAGCGGTGTGAACAAGGGCTGAATAAGTCCGCCGATACCTGCAAGGATACTTTCGTTCATTTGTTCGTCTGCAAGATATTGCCAGTTCCAGCTGAAGTGGCTGATGAACCAAATCAAGATTGTGGAAGCAAGAATTATCGTAAACGCTTTCTTGACGAAGTGTTTGGTCTTGTCCCAAAGGTGAGCCGCAAGGTTCTTGGGTTGCGGTACGTGGTATGCAGGCAATTCCATAATGAACGGCGGGACTTCGCCTTTCATCGTCGTTGCACGCATCAAGATGACTGCCGCGATTGCTACGAGCACACCGAGAATGTACATGCAGTAAGTGATGACGTCCGGGTTTGGCATACCGGTCATGGTTGCGATACCGCCTGCGATTGCAGTAAGGATAGGCAATTTTGCGCCGCAGCTGAAGAACGGAATGACTCTGATAGTTGCGATTCTTTCATTCTCGTCAGCAAGAGTACGAGTGTTGATGAATGCAGGAACGGAGCAACCGAAGCCCATGATCATCGGCATGAACGCTCTGCCCGACAAACCGAATCTTCTGAAGATTCTGTCGAGAATGAACGCTACACGAGCCATGTAACCGCTGTCTTCCAAGATTGAGAAGAACAGGAAGAGCAAAAGGATTTGCGGCAAGAAGCCGAGCACTGCGAACAAGCCGCCGAGCACGCCGTCTACGATGAGACCGATGCACCATTCAGGTGCGCCTGCAAGCACGAGACCTTCGTTGACGCAGGTGCTGAGAAGTTCGGTGAACGTGTTAAGGATGTTTGCAAGGATGACGCCCGGGCCGTAAACGCTTTCTTCATATCCGAAGAAGGTCGCTGCCGTAACACCGGAGCAATATTCGTCGATAA
>CALGEU010000383.1 GCA_937881285.1 uncultured Clostridia bacterium
GTCTGTCTGTCTGTCTGTCTGTCTGTCTGTCTGTCTGTCTGTCTGTCTGTCTGTCTGTCAAAATTGTCGGATGACGGCTGCGTATATGTCAAGTCTTTTCCGTCATCGCCTTTACGGAATTTTACGAGTTCGAATTGCTCGGGATTATGCTTGTCTAAAAAAGTTATAGGCACACCCATATCACCGGTACAATTATCACTTGGCACATAATCACAAGGTATATCGGCAACTTTGTCCACGTTTATCGCATCATAGTTGTCATATTTTGGATAATCGATAGGATTGTAAGTTTTATATAAGATAAGTTTTTCATGACGTTTAGGCGTATCAAGATTTGTATACCAGCAAATATTGCCAAACTTTGCGTACTTAACGCCATTTGCATCTATATATGTATTATCTTTCTCAAAATAATCCGGTACTCTAAACTGTTGTGCACCGCTGTTTATGCCAAGCCACACCTTATTATCTTTAAGCAATGGAAAAATTTCTTTATACGTTATCGCATTTTGATTGCCGATAATCAAGAATTGCTTGTCGTATTTCATAAGCAATGCAACGTAATCTCTAAAGAGAGAAAACGGTGGATTTGTTACAACAATGTCTGCATTTTTCAACAACTCGACACATTCGTCAGAGCGGAAATCGCCGTTGCCTTTGAGCATTTCAAAAGTATTTTTATCATTAAGCAATAAATGTCTGACATCTGACAAATCGACTGCACCATCGTTGTTAAAATCATCGACTTCACTGATGACTATTTTATAAGAGTGTCTATCTTGATTGATAAAAACCTTTTCTTTTATCTCGGAAAACAGCGATTGTTGCGCATAAGCAATAGGTGACGAATCATAGCAAGTTGCAATAAGTTTTTTTAACTTTAATGAATTAAAATTCAAAGCAAAATATTTGAAAAAATTGCTTTCAAAAGGATCATCGCAATTGCACAGAACTATTTTGTCTTCAAAATGTGATTTATAGTGTTTCAATTCCTTCTCTATATCGCAAAGTTGTGTGTAAAACTCATCCGCTTTCTGTCTTTTTGCTTCGTGCAAAGTTTTGTTTGACATAATCTTCCCTTCGTATGAAAATTTTCCGTAATTTTTACGGTTTTTAATAATAATACCCGTAATTTTTACGGCTGTCAAGATATTCCCGTAGAAAATACGGCATAATAAAATTATGAACAAATTCAAAGAACGATTAAGAGAATCGAGAAAACAAGAAGGAATCACACAAAAAGTCCTTGCTCAGAGTATAGGGCGAACCGAAGATTGCATTCATGATTGGGAGAACGGAAGAAGTGAACCATCGATTGATGATATAATTGCAATTGCACAGTTCTTGAAAGTATCAACTGATTTTTTGTTGGGAAATGATAATTCCGATGATTTGTTTGCATAAAAAAACACGCTATCTGCGTGTTTTTATTTTTTTATTTTTTATTGATTTATATCTTCGTCGGAGTGTTCTTCGACGTCGGAAACGAGATTCGA
>CALGEU010000384.1 GCA_937881285.1 uncultured Clostridia bacterium
TCGAGCAAACGCATGGCGTTTGTCTTTTCCGTTTTATCCTTTGACATACTGCATTTTCTCCTTTCAAGAGATAAATCGATTTTTTCACGCAAACGCAAGTTTTGCGCGGACTTTGAAAATATATGCTATATTCCGAAATCGTTTATATAGCAAAAGCGAACTCATTTTTGAGTTCGCAATCGGTTTAGTCGTGAGCGCAGTCTGCGCAAGTCTCGCAATCGAGACAAGCGTCTTCGCTCTCATTAGTATCGCCGCTTAATTGCTCGTCGACTTTGAGCATAATCGCGCACTCTATGCGTTTTCTGAACAAATCGCAACCGTACTCGTACACGCCGTTGATGTCGCCGGTCGCGTGATATGCGTTTGCCGCGCAACCGCCCGAACAATACAGTCTTGCCCAACAGTCTTCACACTCTTTTCTCGAATAGGCGTTGCAACGCTTGAATTTGTCGCGCATAGCGGTGTTCGTGACGCCCGTCCAGATGTCTCCCATGAGATAATCTTTGTTGCCCACGAATTGATGGCAGGGATAAAGTTCGCCGGTCGGGGTAACGGCAAGATATTCCGTTCCGCTTCCGCAACCCGAAATGCGCTTGTAAATGCAAGGACCGCCTTCGAGATTGAGCATATAGTGGTAGAAAGTGAACGGTCTGCCTTCTTTTCTTCTTTCAATCATCATATCGGCAAGTTTTTCGTACTCCTTGTAAAGCACTTTCTTGTCGTCTTCGGTGAGCGCGTATTTGTCGGTGGGCGGACACACGACGGGTTCCATGCTGAGTTCGTCGAATCCGAGATCGAGCATGGTCTGAATGTCGTTGGTGAAATCGGGATTGCGATGGGTGAACGTGCCGCGCATATAATAACTCTTTCCGCCACGCGCTTTGACGAATTTCTGGAATTTCGGCACGATTATATCAAAACTTCCCACGTTGCCTATCGTCTTGCGGAAGTGGTCGTTGATTTCCTTTCTTCCGTCAAGGCTGAGCACAACGTTGTCCATCTCTTTGTTGGCAAACTCGATGACGTCGTCGTCAACGAGCATGCCGTTGGTGGTGAGTGTAAAACGGAAATTTTTGCCGTGTTCTTTTTCAATCGAACGTGCGTAAGCAACGAGATCTTTGACGACCTGCCAGTTCATAAGCGGCTCTCCACCGAAAAAGTCCACTTCGAGATTGCGGCGCGTTCCGCTGTTTTCAACGAGAAAATCAAG
>CALGEU010000385.1 GCA_937881285.1 uncultured Clostridia bacterium
TTTGCGGGCTTGAAATCAAAGGTGCTGCCGCTTGCCTTGTACTCGCCGTTGACAAACCATTTGGTCTCGACGTCGGGGTCGAGATATTTGACGCCCGTGAGCGCAAACGTAGTAGTCTGATGTGTGTAAAGAACGGCGTTTGAAGGCGCACCGTCCACTCCGTCGTCAACTCTGTCAAGGAGAGTTACTCTCACTTCTCCGACGTAATAATCGCCGAATTCTACGTGCACTTTTTGTGACGTTTCGATGTTGTAAAGCGGCAAACTTGCTTTGACGATAAAATCTCCGCCGCCGGGTGCGACGAATGCAAAACTCGTACCGCGCGCCAGAACTCCCAGATCTTCGACAACGGTTTCTTCATCGCCCTTAACTCTCAAAACACGCCATTCGACGCTTTTTTCAACGTCTGAGTCTACTTTGCCGCTCGGTGAAACCTTGACGTAGAAATTGACGGGAGTTATGCCGTCCGCACGCATGGTGACGCTGCCCGAATAATCTCCGCTGCCCATCGTCCCGTCGTGTACGAGCGAAAGTGCGGTCGGAAGTTGATAATCATAGTTTATCTCGTCGATATTGCCTGCCGCAATCGTGTTCAAATCGAGTGCGCGCAACGTCATATCGCCTTTTTTGACGGTTTTTACGGTGAACGCCTTGACGGTTTTCGCAAGCGTGGGCGCATCAACGCTTCTACCTTCAATCTGCATACGCAATTTGAGAAGCGCAGTCCCGAAACTCACCATACTTGCGGCAATACTCGTTCCGCCCGTCTCGTGATAAAGAGACGTGTTTGCGGAATATCCGTTTGCCGTATAAACGCTCTCGCCGGGAGCGCAAAGGCTGTACGACAAGCCGTAGTTGGATTTTGAATAAAGGTTTCCGTCTTTGCCTTCGTTCATGACGGAAACGACGCCGTCAAGTCCTGCCGGATAAAAAATATCTTCGGGATTCGTATCCGCTTTCGACTCGTTGCCTGCCGCCGCCACGACTACGGATTTCGTGTTTGCTTTTGCAAGCGCGACTTCAAACGTCGAACGCACGACGCTTGAAAGCGTGTCGTAGTCTTTCTTGCTTCTTCCGAGCGACATGTTGATTACGCTTGCGCCCGCATTGTCGGTTGCCCAGTCGAGAGCCTTTGCAAGCA
>CALGEU010000386.1 GCA_937881285.1 uncultured Clostridia bacterium
GTTCGTGCGCGTGTATATATGCGCGCAGTCATCTTGTATTATATATTGATAAAAAATAATAGTCAATAAAAAGGAAAGAATTGCCGAGCGATTTTCGGCAATTCTTTAACTATGTCGGGTTATCGGTGTTTTTTAAGATGCGAGATTATTTTACTTTGACGTGAATTTTTGTCAACTCGCCCGCAACGGTTATGACGTTTTCAAGCGTTTCGTCAGAATAGAACGTCACATTTGCAAATGAACGCGAATCGTCGCCGTAATATTCGCGATACAATTTTTCAAACAGATCCGAACCCAACGTTTCGTCGGTGCGAACAAGCGCTTCGAAAGACGACGTGCATACGTTGCTGTTTTCGTGAATACAGAAGTTAATCGTTGCGACGTTGTGCTTTTTGACATAAACGGTGTATCTTTGCCAGAAATCGGAAGCACATGTTTTGTATTCATATCCCGTCAATTCAAGTTTTTCGGTGCATCGTTCGTCTTTGAAAAAGTCGAATTGTTCGGGTATGGCACTTTTGCCGTATGCCGATGAGATAAAGTCAAACACACAGACGGTTTTCGTTTTTTCTACGGCAAGAGAGTACGTTTTCCCGTCAAGAACGAAGTTGACGACCGGCGTGCCTTCGGCGGATTTTTTCACGTAAAGAGTCGTGTTTTCGTTTATCGGAATTGAATCGTCGCGTTTGAAAACGCATGAAGAATCGTTGTACAATCCCGTATATATGCTATTTCCGATTCTTGTGGTTTCGTCCGTCAGTGCGATAAAATCTTCAATGGAAACCGTTTCGCCTTTCTTTATCGTTTTTTCATAGCGTTCGACGGATTCAAGCCCAGATGTGACGAAAGTCACCGTGCATTCGTCTTTGTTTTCTGAGTCATTGCATGCAACAAATATCAACGAAAGAGAAATGATAAGCAAAACTGCAAAAAATGCGAAATGTTTTTTCATAAAAATCTCCCTGATTTGTCTTTTTACAATATATACAAACGGTAAAGCCGTTTTATTGGACGGAATGCAAATAAAAACAAAACGTTCGATATCATAGCATTTGCAAATATCACTTCGGTGTGTTATACTTTTGACATGTCGCAAATCGAAGTAAAAAACGTCAGTTACAACTATTCTCTCGGTGACGGT
>CALGEU010000387.1 GCA_937881285.1 uncultured Clostridia bacterium
ACTTAAGAAAAGATGGCGGCAATAAGATAATGAAACAAAAGGAGTTCGCAAACAAACACTGGAAGTAAATTTATGTTCGTTTTGTCTTTGTGCCTGTATTATATAAAATCGAATCGGAAACGACAATAGGGTTTTGAAAAGTTTTTTAAAAAACCGTTTTCTCTCTAATCGCTTTTCTTTGTGCCATTTTTATTAAGTAACGAACAGAAAATGTCATCAAGTGTATTTCGCGTTAGCTTTTACAGTATCAAATATTAAAAAAGTCCCGAGATTCTCGGAACTTCTTTTTTAGATATTCAATCTTATAGATGAGAGTTAAATTAACAACACAATTACAATTAAATGTGCATACGCCAATGCCGAGCATTATCCTAAACGGAATATCGTTGTCGCAAAAATTTCGGTTCGTCGTTCACTCGAACAAAAAAAACGAACGGTAAAAAAATCAAAAGAAGAATTGTAGATGCGACAGAAATTCTTTTTGAGAATTTTCCCCTAGCACTTATATTCTGCTCGGCAAGGCGTTTGCTTGTTAGCGAATTGTGAATTTACACTCATCACCTTATTGACAAGATACAACAAATTCGGCAAAAACTCTACCAACATATGTTTACATTTTGTCAACAAAACTTTACATTTGTATGATGTGTGACAAAATTGCGTTATGCGACGCTTACGAAATTACCGTTTGCATCGTAGATGCAGACGCCTGTCTTCATTTCTTTCCATGCGCCGTTGTCGACTTTGTATCTAGTTCTTCCGAGCCAGTATTTTTGCACGCCGCCTGTTGACGCTTCTGCCGTTATCGTCTTTCCGAGATTGAGATCGCCTGTCTGAACCTTTTGTTCGAGCGTCATATTCTGATAGGATTCCTGATACGTTTCGGAAGAATACAACTCAACGATAACAATAACAGTTGACGGGAATATCGTGACGTCGTTCTTCACCGTCGTCCAGACTTTTCCGTTGCCGCCGTTGATTGAGATTGAAAGCGACGTATAAATGCCCCTTGTGGTTGCATTGCTTGCACTTTCGTTTTCATGCGCAGAAACCAACGCTTCGGCATACGATCTAGATGTTGTGAACGTCGCGACGAGAATAATCGCAAAAAGTATAACCGCAATCACGGAAACCAAAATCGGAAACAATCTTTTTTGTGTAGTTTTCATCTTTTACCCCTTTTTCTTTTAGATTAACATTTCCGCGTGCGTTTGAACAAGCAACATATGTTTACATTTGTGTAAACAAAAGTTAACATTCGGTGTTCTTTGTGCATTTAGATGCTCTGGCACTCAAAACGATTGCGAAAGCTAAAAACAAAACGAACGCAGCAATACAAAACACAAACGCCCAAGTATCGAACTTGTAATTACTCACGGTCACGTCGCCGCTGTTTGAAGAAAACGCAACGAGTCCGACGACAACGCTGAGCACGAGCATAATTGCCGACAACACGGAAAGTATCACGGCACTTATTATATAAATCACTCTCGTTTTTGCTTCACTCTTTTCAGGAGTTTGTAGTTTTTCATCGGAAACCGTCGCAATATTGTCTGCGTTTTCGTCGTCAACTGAACTTGTGCCGTCGTCAACGTCTGCCGCAGCTTCGTCCGCACAATCCGCAACTTCTTCAAAATAACTCAGTGAAACCTGAAAAACGTCGCACAAACTTTTCAAATTTTCAAAACTCGGCTGAACAAAACCTGCTTCCCACTTCGAGACGGTTTGTCTCGATACGCCCAACTTAAAGCTCAAATCTTCCTGTGACAATCCGCTCTTCTTTCGCAAATTGTAAATCTTATCTTTTATATCCATTATTCCCTTCGGCGTTCCGCAAATTTGCACGGATTACGCATTCATTTTACAATTATGGATTATATCCGAAATATAATGTTTTGTAAATATAAAACGGTATATACGCCGAATTTTTTCCACTATTTACTCAATTTTTGAAAAAGCTTATCGCTTATTTCGCAATTCGGAAAACACATTTTTGAAAACGTACTCTATTTCTTTTCACACGACGAATTTGCCGTCGTTTTTTCAAAACTCAATCATCTTCGCAGTCTCCGTCGCAATCGTCGCACTCGCAATCTTCGACGGGATCGCCGCAGTCGTCACACTCATCGTCGTATAGCCACGGATCGCGCGATTTTTCGGTTGTGCTTTTTCTTGTAGAATTGTCGTTTGAAGTGCCGAACAGCCAGTCCAAAAGTCCCATAAGCATCTCCTTTTTGTTTATTTTATCATATTCAAAAGTCATCTGCAATAGCAACGGAAAAGTATTATTTTTGCAAATTCTCAAATTTAGTTCACTTCACACAAAACAACGTTTACTTGTTATTTTCATAACAATAAACCGCTTTTTGCATAAAAAATAACGGCACAAAGCCGTTATTCTTTTTTCTGTTTTTTCTTATCGTTTAAGCCTTTTTCGTGAGTACGATTGTCATATTCACCGAGACGCCGTTTGCACTTTGTCTGTTCGTATAGGTGATGACTCCGTTATCCCATTTCATTTCTTCGACAACGGTCAAACCGCCCTGCGTGCTTTTGAGTTTAATCACGCCGTCTTCTTCGCTCCACGTGCCTTCGGTTTCGATGTACTGACCTGCTCCGCTGCCCTTTGCTTTTACAATTGCCGTACCGTCTTTTTTGAATTCAATCGTGTAGTATTCGTAAAGGTCGCGAGTAAGTTGAGTCGTCGTGCCGTTGTACGTCATAGAACCGGAAATATCCGTCATTTCATATACGCCGACGATTTCGGAATTGTTGCAAGCCACAAGCGAAAACATACAAGCAAACAGAAGAACTGCAACGATGGACAATGCGAGTGTTTTTTTCATATTTTTTCTCCTTCTTTCCTATGGTTTTCAAACCATTATATGGAAATTATACAATGTGCGTGACGCTATGTCAATATGGCATAATGCACGCTTTTGCATATTCTCCGATTTACGTTTTCGCAATGCCGCTTGCACCGACGATTACAAAGTTTTTATCTCAACCGTTCTTCCGCCTAGACTTTCGTAAACTCTGTGAGACACGGACAAAACCGTGCGCCCTTCGCTTGCGCGACGCAACGCTTCGAGCACTCTCGCTTCCGTTGCTGCATCGAGATTTGCCGTGATTTCGTCAAGAAGTAACACCGCAGGATTTGCCGCCGCGGCGCGGGCAATCGATAAAAGTTGCCATTCGCCTTGCGAAAACATACCGTCCGTGCATATCGTCTCGTATCCGTCGGGAAGAGACGATATTGCTTCGTCGATTCCTGCAAGTTTCGCGGCGTTCTGCGCCATTTCCGCAGTGATGTCCGAATCGCCAAAAGTTATCTGGTCAAACACCGTCCCCGGAACTTTGGAAAAATGCTGCTCGACACATCCAATGCACGTGCGACGCTCATCGTCGGGAATGTCGGAAACGTTCACTCCGCCTATTGTAACAGTGCCCGATTGCGGTTTATAAATGCCGAGTAAAAGTCGAAATACGGTGCTTTTCCCTGCCCCCGTTCTGCCGACGAGCGTAACCTGTTCGCCTTCTTTCACTATCATCGAAAACTCGTTGAGCACAACTTTTTCGTCATAGCCGAAAGTAACCCCAGAAAACTCCACGTCTCCGCGGATTTTGCTTTCACGCTTTTGCGGTATTTCACGTTCTTCCTGTGAAAGAAAAGTGTCTATTCGTTTGACGCCTGCCATTGCCGATTGAATGGTCTGAATTTCCATGCCGAGACTTTCGATAGGCGAAAAGATTTTCGATATGTAGTTTATTATCGCAACCGAAGTGCCGACCGACATTCCGAAAAACGTCAGAATTTCCGCTTTGCCAGATGAAGACAACAGCATAACGATTCCCACAACCACGGCATTGAGCAATATTACGACAGGTGAATAAATCGCGTCGTAAAAATTCGTTTTCTCAACAGCCGCATAACTTTCGCGTATGCGCTCGTCATAGCGACTAGCCATATAGTTTTCAAGCCCGAGAGCGTGTATCGTGCGTATGTTGTGCAAAGTTTCGGGCACTTGCCCCGATTCGGCGGCAGCCGCACGGCGATTTGCGAGTTGTGCTACAAGCATTTTTTTCTGCACTTGGCGTGTAAAAATCGCAAACAACGGCAATATCAACACAAAAACAAGCGCAAGCCCCGTGTTTTTTATTGCGATGACTATCAGAATGGAAACTATTCTGCACGCGTCTGCAACCATACTTATAATGCCCGAAGTGAAAATGGCTTCCACCGTATCGACGTCTCCCGAAAAACGCGCGGCAACTTCACCGGGATTTTGCGCAACGAGAGTGCTTGCCGACAAACTAGTGAGTTTTTGCGACATCTCCGAGCGCAAGGCATGCGTCATTTTTTGTCCGAATACAACGAGCAACGTTTCTTGTGCGGAAGACAGTACGCCTTCGAGCAAAAGACTCGCAAAATATAAAAGCACCGCAACGAAAGACAACGATAAACCTACCGTCAAGCGGTCTATAATTCGAGCAAGCACCAACGGCGGAACGAGTGACGCAATGACGGATGCCGCAACGCCAAGTATCGTCCCTATCGTGAGAAGTTTATGCGTCTTCGCTACCGTGCGTACTGTGGCAAAAACGCCCGATTTTTTAGTCTTCTTCATTCTGCTTTTCTCCTGTCTGACTTTCGTAAAGACTGCGGTATGTCGGGGTCGTTTGCATCAACTCGTCGTGCGTGCCTACAATCGTTTTGCAGTTTTCCATAAATACCACTTTCTGCATTTGCGGAAAATGATAAAGCCTGTGGGAAATCAGAAAAACGACCTTGTCTTTCGCATAATCCTGCAAAGCGGCAAAAATAACGTCTTCCGTGCTGCGATCGAGTGCGGAAAACGGATCGTCGAGAACCATAATCGGACGCGGATGCGCCATAGTTCTTGCCAACGCAAGTCTTTGAGCCTGTCCGCCAGAAAGTCGAACGCCGTTGTTTCCTATTACGGTTTCAACGCCGTTTTCCATAGACAAAACTTCGTCTTTCAACGCCATATCGCAAAGATACGGCATAATGTCTTCTTCACTTCCGCAAAGCACGTTGTTTTGCACAGTGTCGGCACAAAGTTCGGGATCGTGTCCCAAATATCCCACCGTAGATGCTATTTCGCGCGGTGGTAAATCGGACAATTCGCGCTTGCCGAAACGAATAGATCCGCCGTATGGCGACTCGCAAAGGAACGTGCGTCCGAAAGTCGATTTTCCGCAAGCAACCGCCCCCGTCACACCTATAATATCACCCGGTTTCGCCGTCAGCGAAAGTCCCGAAAAAATCGGTTCTTCGTCATAGGCAAAAGAAAGATTGTCTATCGTCACTTCGGCAGGTTCTGCGATTTGAAGCGGGCCGAGCGGCTCGGGCGACTTCATCAAAGGACGAATACGCTTCCAGGAAACTTCCGCTTTTTGCACTGAATTGAACAGTTTTGCGACTTTTGACGATTTGACCGTGAGTTTCGTAAAACAAGAAAGGAAAGTCGTAAACGCCGCTATATCCCAAGTGTTCCAGCCCGTGCCAAGCACGTTTTTTACGCCGAACCACAGGATAAAAAGCACCCCTGCACCCGACAACGCAAGATAAAGCGGCGGAAGCGCCGACTGCCATATATTGTTTCGTATTGCGTTTTTTTCGTAATTGTTCAGGGCGTCTCCGTAAAGGTCTTCTCTAGTTTTTTCGCAGCCGTAAATACGATAAGTCACAGCGTTTTGCGCTCGGTCAACCGTTTCTCCGCTCAATGCACTCGCCGCCTTTTTGTAGGTTGCGCCTGCTCGTTGCACGGGCTTTTTCATGATTGCCGCGCAAAAATATGATATCGGAGTAAATATCAGGCTGAGAAGCGCAAGCCGCCAGTCGTATACGAAAAGCATAACTATGTAGCCGACCAGCACAACTCCCGTGTCGAAAATCTCCGTCGTGAATTTTCTCATCCCTTCAACGCAATCGTCCACGTCGGAAATGGCTTTCGTCATCAATTCTCCGACGCCTTCTTTTTCAAGCGATACGCGACTCTGACGGACGAGATTTGCATAAAGAACGCCTTTCATTCGTCTGTTGACGTTGTTTGCGAAACGGCGTACGTAGAAACGTTTGACAAATCTTGCCAACTGCACGGCAAGTGTAACCGCAAGGTAGGCTACAACCAGTATAACCATTGACTCTGCGTTTTTGTCGCCGTTTAGAATATCCGCAAGACGTTGCGCAAGCCTGCCTTCGAACCACGGAGTCGCTAGAAGTCCCACGTTGTAGAACACACCCGACAACGTAACGAAAAGAAGCGGCAGCCACTCTATGCGGAAATATGAATTTATTTTATCGGGACAAAACGTTTTTTCGTTTTTAATCTGCTTTTTCACTTTTCGCAATTTCCGTTAAAATGCGGAAAACCCGCTCTGCTTTCGTTTTTTGACGCAACGTACAATTTGTCAAGCAACTTTGCAAAAGTTTCCGCTTCGCCTTCGTCAAGCGCGGATACGAGATACTCGTAAAACTCACTCTCGATTTCTGCTTTCGATTCTTTCGAAGTCTCCGCCTTTTCTGTCGGGTAAATAAACTGACTGCGTTTGTCGGTCGGGTCGTCTTTGCGCACCAGATACCCTTTCGCTTCGAGATTTTTTGTCCTACGCGCAATAGCCGCCTTGTCGGCGTTCAGTATCTCCGCAAGTTTTACCTGCGTGCATCCGGGATTATGACGTATTGCATGAATCAAATCGATTTCCGCCGTCCCCACTCCGTTTTCTCGCAACTTAACCAAAACGAATTTTTCCGTCTCTCTTGCGATTTTCGTGATTTTTCTTTCAGTAATATCCATTATCTTTCTCCTTTTCGCAACTTTCACGCACAATAGTTGCACATACATAGTTGTACATACAACCATTATATGCTCAATACAAAAAAAGTCAACAAAATAACCTTAATGGAACACGATTTTGTAATATATCGGATTTTGTTATACAAAAAAAGCGATACGCACAAGGCGTATCGCTTTTGAATTTCGATTGAAACAATCAGTCGTTGCTTGCAAGAATCTTG
>CALGEU010000388.1 GCA_937881285.1 uncultured Clostridia bacterium
TCCCGACGGCGAAAACGATTCGACCGATACGACACAAAGCAATACAACCGTTGCAACAAACGACGATAAGAAATAATCGAATTTAGCACAAATTCAAAACGGGTTTAATATTGCATACCCCTAACTTCGTTTCTCATTAATTCGAACTGTAGAACAAAAGCGACCTTTGGTCGCTTTTTGTATTACGTCAAAATGACAATTTTAGTTCAATTAAAATATATCAAATGATATAAAAGTACTATTAAGTAGGATTTGGAGACTTTTTGAGATATAAGAGATATTCCACGTTTTTGTATTCGTAGCGAATGGGCGAAGTCGTCAGACCTGCGATTTCAAATCCGACGGAGATAGCAAACGAACGCACTTTTTCTATTGCGCGCTTACGAAGTTTTTCGTCGGTGACTATACCGCTTTTGTTGAGTGCCGAGCGGTCGAGTTCAAATTGCGGCTTTATAAGCACTATCGCTTCACCGCCGTTTTTAAGAACGCGATACATTTCTTTGAGAACGTATTCGAGTGATATGAAACTCAAATCACTGCATAGAAAATCGACAGTAGGAAAATCGTGCGGCAACTCGCGGGCGTTTGCACGAAGAAAATCGACTTTTCCGCTATTCAGGAGATTGTCCGGCAAAGCGCATTCGGCAACGTCCACCGCAACGACGCGTTCTGCTCCGTGGCGAAGCAAACAATCCGTAAATCCGCCGTTTGAGCAACCTATATCCGCACAAATCTTGCCTTGTACGTCAATCGGAAAATCTTCAAAGGCTTTTTCGAGTTTGAATGCGCCTTGCGACGCGTATCCGTCGTCTTTTTTTATTTCGATTACGTTTTTCTCGTCAACGTCAAGCGATGTTTTTTCCGCAATTTTTCCGTCAACCGAAACGCACCCCGTCTTCACAAGATTTTCGGCGTAGGTGCGTGATTTTAGGTTATATTTCGTTTGAAGATACTTGTCGAGACGCATTATTGTCTGTCGCCTTTCGATTTTTGTTTTTTATCGGCTTTCTGTTGTTTGGACGCACTTTCAACCTTGCAGTCCGAATGCTTGTCGAATTTATCGCTTTCGACGCTTTTTTCGTGCGCTTTCTGCTCTTGTTTAGCGGCTTTTTCTTTCTGTCTGATTTTGCGCTCGTCTTTTGAGAATATCGCAATAACTCGCGCAACGAACATGACGAAATCCTTTGAGTTGCTTATTGCGATTCTCTTCATAAACGCTTTGCCGCCGATTGTGAGTGCGGATACTATTGCCGAAACGACGATAGAAAGCACGATTTGCCAAGTTTCCGTGAGTTGCGTGGTGATTTTAACGACGAGAGCCGCAGAACACGCGCCCGATATAATGCTGAAAATATCGCCGATTATATCGTTGCAGACGCTTGACACGGTATCGCTGTTTTTCACGAGATTAAGCGCGGTTTTTGCCCCGTACACTTTACGCGAAGCCATAGATATTATCGGTGTTACGTCGCAGGAAGTGACCGCAACACCTATTGCGTCGAAGACGATACCCGAAATAATCAGGAACGCAAGCAGAACGATAACTATAATAAGTTGGTCGGCGTTTTCGACGAGATTGCTGATGTACGAGAAAAATGCGGATAAAACGAGCGAGATTACCGTTGCTTTTATCCACCAGAGATTGCGTTTTTTCTTGACAGGCTTTTTCTTTTTGTCGGCGTCTTGGTCTTTTGCGTTTTTTTGTTTCTGCGTCGCGACGCTTGCGGAAACTTTTTCGATTGAAACGTTTTTTTGAGCATCTATCGCGCTCGAATCGTTTTTATCGTCGTTTTGAACAAATGAAGAAACGCCATTGCTTTCAATGTCGTTTGATTTGTCGGACTCAGTTTGGTTTTCTTGGAAATTTGATAAACCGTCAGGCGAATCGGGTGACGGTTTTTGAGAAGATATATTTGAAGCGTCCGCTTCGTTTTGAGATTGATTTTGCACAAAGCACCTCAAAATTGTAGTTAAGATAGAATGGTGGCAACAACATGGGTAAACCTTGCGCCATAGGTTCGGTAGGTTTTCCCTGCATCGAAACTCGTCGTCGCCGTCCGAGAAGTTTCCTATCACTCGACGCATCTCAAAGAGAAACCGAATCGCCACTTAGAGCACACTATAATCCCCACGCTGTCTCGATTGAACAGTCTAGAAGATTTCCTTGACAGATCCCGCCCGCCCTTATCTTTTTTTGCAGCGTGGATTTCATCGGGCAATCACCGTCGCGTATTGGCCATACGAAAAGGCGTGGTTCCCGATTCCCTGCACGTCACTCAAAGCAGGCTACACTGTACACAGCATTTTTACACACCGCATATCAGGTTTCACCCCAGTCAGTAGACCGATGTTACGCCGATCCACCGAGTTGGGTCTCCACGGAGATTGGTACGGGATTTGCATGCCGTTGCAAGCCGCCCAAAATCCTTAACTCCCAGCAACAGCCCCAATTTGGGCAAAAGAAGCCGTCACCAGAAACTTCATCGATATGCCCTTCGGCGATATTTTACCCCCGCCTCCGAGTCGGTGAGATCTGACTAGAATACTGCACCACCATTGTGATTATATTATACAATTATTTGAAAAAATGTCAATATACAACTATATTGCGCATGAAAAATTTAGATTTTATTAAGATTTTAACTGTTTATCGTCACTTTTTCGATTTTTTCGATAAATTCGTCGACTTTAGAGCGAGAACAATGCGTGAGCGCAAGAAGTTCGTTGAGCGAAAGATTCGACAATCCGTCCGCATAAGATTTTGCGTTTTTGAGCACTTCACCGTTCATTTGCAAGCCGAAAATGGGCGTCAACGATATACCGCTTTGTTTCGTGCCGATAAAATCGCCTGCGCCGCGCATCGAAAAATCGACTTCGGCAAGATACTGTCCGTCGTTGCTCTTTTCAAGCGTGGACAAGCGTTCGATAGCCTTTTCGCCTTTGTTTGAAGAATAAAGTATACAATTTGCAGGCGAGCCGTCACGACCTACTCTTCCGCGCAACTGGTGCAACGAAGCAAGCCCGAAGCGGTCGGCGTTCAGTATCAGGATTTCACTTGCTTTTGTATCGATGCCCACTTCAATAACCGTCGTTGCAACCAAAAGCCTTGTTTTTCCGCTTGAAAAATCGCGCATAGCGGCTTCTTTTTCGTCATTCGAGAGTTTTCCGTGCATAACGGAGCAAGCAAAGCCGTCGAAATAGCCGCCATAATCACGCATAAAACTTTCGATCGACATCAAATCGTTGCCTTCTGCGTCAACTATCGACGGGCAAACGATAAATGCTTGCTTTCCGTTTTTCAAACTGTCGGCAATTCTGTTAAGAGCGTCGTCTATATCGCTCGTAACCGACGTTTTCACGTTGGTTTTTGCGCTTTCTCTTTTTTCTATGCGCGAAATGGCAATATCGTCGTAAAACGTCAGAGCCATAGAACGCGGAATAGGCGTTGCAGTGAGACTTAAAACGTCGCACGCTCCCTTCTTTTCGAGTTTTGCTCTGTCGTTCACGCCGAAACGATGTTGCTCGTCAATTATTGCAAGTGATAAATTTCTGTATTCGACATCTTCGGAAACGACAGAATTCGTGCCTATTATGCAATCGATAGTGCCGTCTTTAAGCCCTAATAAAATGCGCTTTCTCTCGCTGCTCGTCGTCGAACTCGTAAGCAATGCGAAATTTATGCCGAGCGCATTCGCAATCTTTGCAAATTTTTCCGCGTGTTGTTTCGCAAGAATTTCCGTCGGAGCCATAAGAGCGCATTGCTTATGAGCAAAAGCACACAAATACATTGCAAAAAACGCAACGGCGGTTTTTCCGCTTCCGACGTCTCCGCTGACTATTCTCGACATATTAAACGGAGAAGTCAAATCTTGCATTATGTCTTCAAACGCCTGTGTTTGTGTTAGGGTCGGTGCAAAACCGAGTGCGTTTTCAAAGCAAACTATTCTAAAATTCGTCAAATTATAAAATACTTTCCTTGTTTTTTGCGAATTGTCGCGAAGTTTTCTGTATATAGACAACATAATCGCAATATCAATCGAAGCAAGCGCGT
>CALGEU010000389.1 GCA_937881285.1 uncultured Clostridia bacterium
CGAGATTGTTTGCACTGTCAACCGTCGCTTCCGTGAAGATGATGCTCATAAGCGACGTTGCGCCTGCAAACGCATAGTCGTCGATTCTGCCGACGTTTGCCTTGATTTGCACCGTCTTGACGTATTGAGCGTAGGTGTTGAACGCCCATTCTCCGATTTTTGTGACGTCCGACGGAATGGTGAGATTCACCTTGTCAGCGTCGTATCTGTCGATATAATATTCAGTGAAAATGCCGTTGACGACCGTAAATCCGTCGTTGACGCAGTCGCTGCCGTTTCTTTGAATCCACGTCGTGTTGTAGAAAGCGTTTTTGCCGACCGCAAGGATTTTGTCCTTGTGCATAATGTTCACGTTCTCGACGTTTCCGCGATTTCTGAACGCTTCGGGCGCAATGTACGGAGTTTTGCTTCCGTCGATAGTCGCACTCGTTGCGATTTCGTCGATGAAACGGTAATACACACTGCCGATGATGATTGCTTTCGTCGTGGCGTCGTACGCCTTGCTTTCCGCACTAAGGAAGTTGTCGCAACCGCTGAACGCGTCTTCACCGATATTCTGAATCGTGCTCGTTGCGCTAACAATCAGATTGTCGAGTGCCGCAAGATTTTCAAACGCATAGTTGTGGATTGTCTTAATATTATCTCCGAGCGTGATTGTTTCAAGTGCCGTGCAGTTTGCAAAAGCACCCGTCGCAAGAGTGGTTGCGTTTTTTATTTGCAAATTGAATTTTGCAATATCTTCCGCACTTGCGGTGCAGTTTTCGGCGGTGTAATATTCGTCTTTTGAAAGGTCGATTTCTGTTTTGTTCGGGTCTCCGACGTATTTGTATACGACTTTGCCCATGACGATGAATTCTTTTCCGCCGTTGTTTTCAAAATAGTTGTTTTCAAAACTCGTTCTGTAAAACACGTTCTTGCCGACGGAAGAAATGTTTTCGTTCGTGGGCGGAATAATCGTGGAAAGATACGGGCAATGCGCAAACGCCTGCTCGCCGATTGTCACGAGATTCGTTGCGTCTTTGAGATTGAGCGTCGAGAGTGCTTTAAGATTCATGCACGCCTTTGCTCCGATTTCGCTGACGGGACGAGTCACGCCGTTTATTGTAAGAGTTGCGGGGATTATGAGTTCGTTGAGAGACTCGTCGGCAATCTTGTCGATACGCACGCTGCCGTCCGCGTTCACGGAAAGTCCGTCTTTGAACACGACGTTGACGTAATATCTGCTGAGTCTGTCCGCTCTGAGTTCTTCGTCCTGCGTTTCGTTGAACACCCACTTGATGTACGCCACGTCGTCGATTTTGCCTTGTGCGTCCGCAACAACGTTCGTCATATTTGCAGGCACGGTGCATTGATAATCTCTGTATGTTCCTCCGTCCACGACGTAGTCCGTGCTTCCCTTGACGAGATTTGCTCTGACTTCGTCGAGTTTGAGATAAACGGTCTTTGCGGGCACGTTGTCGTTTTGTCTTGCGGTGACTTCGATTTTAGCCACGTATTCGTTGAAGTTGTGACCGTATGCAAGTCCCGAGAAAACTATTCTGTTGAGTTTTTTGTCTTCTGCGCCGTAGCGAGCCGTTGCGTTGACGACGGTAAGTCCCGCATCTTTCGCTTTTTCGTCGCTGTCTATTTCGACTTGGTTTCCGTCTATCGCAACCACGGAGTTTTTGACGGTGGAGACAAACTCTCCGCCCATCGTGTAAAGAGTGTAGGAATACGAGCGTTTCGTCCAGCGTGCGACGAGTTTGATGTCTTCACTGCCAACGATTTGAGAGAAACTCCAAAGCGTGTCGTTTTCGTCCCATTTGCCGTCGCCGTTGACGTCTTGATACCAACCTGCGAAATAGTAGCCGTTGAAGACGTTGATTGCGTCAACGCTCGGCGCGACGATTCTGCCGAAGTTGCGAGTCACCGATTGATGTTCCGCAAAATTCGGGCGCGGGTCTTCGAGACCTTGAATCACAGTTGCGTCGCTCGGAACGTCGAGCGTGAACTTAACGTCGATGACGTTGTCCGTCCACACTGTCGCAAAAGTCTTGTTGTCATACGTTTCGTCTATCGTGAAGGGGAAACCTTGAGCGCGAGAAAGAGTTTTGTTGCCGACGGTCACTTGGTCGAGTGCTTTGCCGTCGAGAGACATTCTGAACGCGTTGGTAAATGCGTCCCAGTTTGCAAAAGTAAGTCCGCTGTCAACGGAAACGGAAACCTTCGAGCCGTCTTCGCTCGTTTTTCCGAAATAAGCCTGCGCTTTGTTTTCGCCGACCTGAAGATTGAAAGTCAATGACACGGTGGGAGTGGGAACGTAGCGGTCTTTAAGGTGGAGAGCAAAAGAGCCGCTTGCGGTTTTGCCGTTGTCAAGGCTTGCCGTCGCGTGAACCATAAAATGTCCCTTGCGCCAAACGATAGGATCGTTTCCCCATATGGTCAACAGATTTTCAAGTTCACCGGTTTGGGCATTAACGCTTCCGTCGGTGACTTTCACAATCATAGCGTCCGTAAGGAATCCGCCCGCAACTTCTGTCGTCAGCGATTCGTTGGTGTAAACTATCGAATACTCCACTTCGGACGCGTCGAACTCGTCTGCGTACATTCCGTTGAATATACTGGTGACTCCGTTCGGGAAATAAAATTTGAGATAGGTATCGAAATTCGCATTATCGTCGTCGTCAACGATTTCGTCCGGGTTGATGACGTCGGGCAACTTGCCTATATCCTGCGAGCCGTTGCACGCAACGAGTGTCGCCAACATGACGACGCCCAAAATCAAAACCAAAATCAAACTGACTTTCTTTCTCATCTTTTCCACCTTATGTATGCGCACGAGCGCACATAAATATAAGAATACAAATATAATACTACATTATTGCAACAAAATTGTCAACATCAAATGCCACTCACAAGTAGCGGTATAAGAAAAAACCGCGTTAGAATGCGGTTTTTCTCAAAAAATTAGGTTTGGAAATTTTTTCAATTTTTGCCGTTTTTGAACATTTGTTCTATCGCAAGCACGTATTTCGTGGATGCGGAACGCTCGGCAAACATAAAACGATAAACGTGCTTATCGTCATACATATCTATTGCAGTCCCCGGCAGATTTGCCACGGTGTCACAGCGTTTGACGGGAAATTCGATGTGTCTGAATTCGTCTTCGACAGGCTCGAAACCTGCCTTTTCATTCACTTCGTACGTCATGCAATTCACGCCGTATTTACTCTTCACGTCTTTGGGTCTTTGCGTCCAGTCAGTGTCGAAGGAAAGCGAATTTTCGTCGAGTTTCAGCACTCCTTCGGCAACGAAACGATAGCCGTTGTTCTTCTCGTTTTCAACGAAAAGATTGACCTTGTCGCTCATCGTAAAGCCGCCTTTTGCCACTTCGTCTTTCACGAGTTCGCGCTGTTTTGCGTACCACAAATCTATCCTTTCAAGGCTCACGCTGTCCCCTATCGGTTCAAGTTTTCCGTCGAAAGTATACTTGATTTCGTTTCCGCAATGCGAGCATACCATACGGTCGTCGTGAGAGCGATTTTCAAACTCCGCACCGCATTTGGGGCAATAATAAAGCAATCTTTCAAGCCCTTCGGCATAGCGTTTCCCGACAAATTTTATGCCGTTTTCAACTTGCCATTTATGCTCGTTATGTGCAAGCGCGGCGGTGATTTTTTCAAGAATCTCTTCTTTTTTCAGCGATTTCGTCTCTTCTGCACTAAGGAGCATATCGCAATCGGTGTACACTTTTCCCCTTCGGATAAAGCGCAGATTGTACGCCCACTTCGGACGAGCAAGACTTGCACCTTTCATCTTCACCACTCCGACGGGATAGCCGAGCCACTGCACGAGCCTTGCAATGGACGGCACGATTGCGCCCGTAACTCCGTCCGCCGCCACTTTTCCTTCGGGACAAATAAGCACCGAAACGCCTGCGTCGAGATATTTTTTGATGTTCATTATGCAATGTATGTCCGCAAAATATTGTTTTTTTGTTATCGCGTGATACCCTGACAACAATTTTGCAAAAATCGGCACGGAATACATCATATTCTCCGCCACGACGAAATTGAGCGGCGCACCGTACATTGCCGACGAAAAATGAATGAAATCGTACGCCGACAAGTGATTGCATATCACGAGCATCGCCCCTTTCTTCTTTTGCTTCTTGAATGCCGCCGACTGCGTGCATTTGCCGTGCAGGAACGGACGGATAAATCTGCAAAGTCCCAAAAAGAAACGACTGTACGCTCTTGAAAAAGGCACTGCGTTTTTCTTTATATTCAGTTGTTTTTCGTCTTTTGCGACGCTCTTTTCACTCATACCTTACTTATACCAAATACCCGCCCGCGTGTCAACCCTTACGCGCACATACGCCGCGCAAAATCGCAAAGGATTTCGTCAAAACGCCGAGCGGCAGGTATATTCTTTTCTCTGTCCGCTTTTTTATTCAAACAAGAACGCTTTAATATCTTCGAGCGTTTTCTCGTTTCCGTCAAAATTCATTGCTTTCACGAAAATATCTTCAAGTCCTATATGCGACTCTCTTGCCCTATTGAGCCTTTCGACGGCAAGTGCGGTCTGAATCACCACGTTGTTTTTCTCGTCGAGAACGTCGGAGCGGTTGAAACTCTCGTACCTTTCAAGGTCTATTATCTCTCCGTCCGCGCTTCCCGCTCGTTCGATATCCACGATTGCAACGTCTCCGCACACCGCGCCTTCAAACGCTTCGGGAGACAACGGCACTCGAAAAAACGTGCCTTTTGCAAGCCCGTATATCTCGTCGAAAAACACTCGCACGGCATACGCACCACCCTTGACCTTATACACGCACTTGTCTTTCAAATGGTCGAAAAACTCGTTTTCTCCCGACGGACTTATTGCCCTTGAAAACAAAGTTCTCCCCCTTGATTCTCCGCCGTCAGACAAAAACAATTTCTCGCAATACTCGCTTGCAATCCGCCTTATTTTTCTCTCGTCAACGCCCTGTTTTTCAATCTCAATTTGATTGATATAATGACACAACGCGGACTTTAAGTGCTGATATGCACGTATAAAATGCGCTTTTTTGCATTTTATCAACTTTTCTATTTCGTCGCGCATACCGTCGAGTTTGCTCCCGTCAAGGTTGTTCGCAACGTCAAAAATTCTGTCTTTTACGATGGGAATATCCACTCCGCTTGCGTGCGGCGCGGTGGCGTCGACAACCGCTCTGTTTATATCTTTTATATACACGCCGTCAAGGCTTTTGGGGTCTCCCGAACAATGCCAGATTTCTATATCGTGTCCCTGCTTCTGCGCAAATGCGGCAATCTTTTTCATAATCGTCGATTTGCCCGTTCCGCTGCCACCCTTTATCAATGCGACCTTGTCCGCTCTTTTAAGTTCGCCGTCGTATTCGTTCCAAAAACCGCTGCCCGAATTGTTGCCCAAAAAGTATCTTTCCATATATCCCCCTTTTGTGCATACTATGAACGATTTTTCTTTTTGCGTGCATTAACTCATTTTCAAAAAAACGCATAGCATACCGTATGGAAACTAAAAAAACGAGCGTAAAACAAAAATACAAATTCAAAGCCGTAGTACACGAAACGGACGAGAGAACCTTCTATCTCAAATCCATGCTCGACGGAACGTTTTTCCCTGCGCCGACGCACGTTTTTGCACCGAACGTACTCGTTGAAGCCAAAACGCTCACCGACGTTGACGACGGCGCGACCGTGTATTGCGGACGGATTCTCGAAGAAGCCAAAATGCTTGCAAACAGCCGAGATATAACACTCAAATCATATTCCGCCGACGAAAAATTTCAGGCTATAAACTCTCGGCTCACCGCCGAAGGTGCGCTTGCGATTCTCATAGAACGTCTCAAAAAATCCGTTGCGGAATCCTACGTGCTCGTGCTCGGTTTCGGACGCACGGGTGCGGCGGTGACGAAGATTCTATGCAAACTCGACGTGCCGACCGACGTTGCCACAACTTCGTCGCTCCGCCCCGCTCACGCCTTTGCAAAATGTATTCTTCCCATGCGAGACTTCGATTTCTCGCCGTACGACGCGGTAATAAACACAGTTCCGTCCGCTATCGTAAGCGACAAACAACTTATGAGCATGAAAAAGGACTGTGTCTATATTGACCTTGCGTCAACGCCTGCAATCAACCTTGAATACGCGCGCTATCTCGGCATTGACGCGCAAATATACCCCGCTCTGCCTGCAAAGGCTTGCCCCGTGAGTGCGGCAAAAGCGATGTATGACTATATTATGGAGAACAGACTATGAAAATCGGACTTTGTATAACAGGCTCATTCTGCACGTTCGCAAATATATTGAAAGCCGTAGACCAACTCGTTGCCGCAGGATACGACATAACACCTGTGTTTTCCTACAACGTATCTTCTCTCGATACGAGATTCTTCAAGCAAACGGATTTTGAAAACGCAATAATAGAAAAAACAGGCAAACGCCCTTTGAAAACCATAGTCGAAGCCGAACCTATCGCAAAATCCGATCTCGAACTTATGCTCGTTGCCCCCTGCACAGGCAATACGCTCGCAAAAATCGCACACGGCATAACCGATACGCCCGTAACAATGGCGGTGAAAGCAACGCTAAGAAACAATCGTCCCGTCGTGCTTTCGGTTTCGTCAAACGACGCGCTCGGCGCAAACGCACGCAATATCGGCACGCTTCTGAACACGCGCCACGTCTATTTCGTGCCGTTCGGACAAGACGCACCGAAAAGCAAAGTGAACTCTCTCATTGCGGACACTTCGCTTATAATTCCGACAATCGAAAACGCAATGAAAGGTATCCAGATTCAACCTATATTCACCTGAATATCCGCAAACTGTTTGTCGTACTGCATCGATTTGTTGATATATATAACAATCAAACAACAAAAAAAGCACTCCTAAGAGTGCTTCTTTTTGTTGATTAACTCAATTATTGAGCGTCTTTGACGCCTTGTGTCGTGCCAGTGTAAACAACGTTGCCGATTCTCTTAACAGATTCAAATGCTTTAACACCGAGAACGGTGGTGTTTGCTTTGCTTTCTGCTTCTTTTGCATCATCACTGTTTTTATACTTGGTGACGATAACACTGTCTGTTCCTTTTGCTGCAGAAACGGTCCATTCAACCGTGTCGCTGACATCGGTAGATTTGATAAGAATTGTGTAACCTGCTTTTTCAAGTTTCTTCTCAACAGAGTCCGCGTTGCAAGCAACAAGGCAGACGCCGAGAATTGCGACAAGTGCGATGACCGCTACGATTGCCATAACTTTTTTGCTCATAGTTTATCTCCTCCTGAGATTTTTTTATGCCTATATTATATTAAAGAAGTATTAAATTGTCAACAACTTATAATTAACAATACAACTGTACGACTATTTCATACATTTTGATTGATTATTCGCACAAACGGTAAAATTTGTCACAAAAAATACTTTTGTACGGCAACTTTGCCGTCACTCGTTTTGCGCATTCTCTTCCGTTTCCGTCGCGTTTTGCAAACGTTCGTCAAAATATGGCGCAACGCCGCCTTCGAGCGTTTGCTCTTTCTTCCACGCTTTGAGTTGTGCAATATACATTGCAAAACCTATTATCGTCGTAACAGTTTCTGCAACCGGAAAAGCAATCCATGTGTAATCGAGCCCGATGAACGAGAACGCATAAAACAGCGGCATAAGGCCGCAGAATTGGCGTATCACGGACAAAAGTATGCTCTGCACCGATTTGCCTATCGCCTGGAAGAACACGGGGAACGTAAGCGAGAACACGGCAGGTATGAAACTCGAACCGATTATTCTGAACGCCGTCGCACCTATTTCAAGCGTTTTTGCGTCTTTTGTGAATATGCCGATAAACGTCTTCGGGAAGAACTCGAAGCATACCACGCCCAAAAGCATGAAGACGGCGGAAATTATAAGCGTATCGTTCATTATGCGTATGTCACGGCTGTAATTCTTGCGTGCGTAATTAAAACTTAGCACCGGCACAATACACGTCTGCAAGCCGAACAACGGAATGAAGAAGAACGTTTGCAGTTTGTAGTAAAGCCCAAGCACTTGCACCGCTTCGTCGCTGAATTTGGTGAGAATTGCGTTGAGCACCACTATGTACACCGTAAACATCATCTGCATGAATATGGACGGCAAGCCGAGCTTGTAGATTTGCTTCGAGCAATCTGCAAATTCTCTCGGTTTCTGCCATTTTTTGCTGCCCTTAATGCCAACGATGATTGCAGATATAAATTGTCCGATAATCGTCGCAATAGCCGCACCGAGAACGCCCATAGGCTTCAATGCGCCCATGCCGAAAATGAATATCCAGTCAAGCAATATGTTCGTGCCTGCGCCTGCAAGTTGCGCAATCATCGGCACGCGCATGTTGCCGTGCGATTGATGCACCTTTGACCATACGCCTTCAAGAAACGTGCCAAGCGAGCCTACACACACCACCATGCCGTATTGATATGCATATTCGATTGCTTCGGGAGCGTTTGCCATAGCGTTGATATACGGGCGCATAATGCCCACGCTTATCGCCGCAAACACTGCCCACATAATCACCGCAAGCATCGTTCCCGTGCCTGCCGTGGCATTTGCTTTTTTCACGTCGCCTTTCGCATACATACGTGACATATATGTGTTGACACCGACGCCCGTGCCAACCGCAAGTGCGGTTATTATGAGTTGAAGCGGATATATCACCGAAAGCGCGGTCAAACCGGCACCCGAATATTTGCCCACGAAAAGACTGTCCACGATATTGTACATGGACATGACAAGTTGCGACAGCATCACGGGCGGTGAAATTTTGAGCAATATCTTCCAAACCTTTTCCGTCCCGAAAAACTCCGCTTCGTTTTCGATTTTCGTTCTGTTTTTAGACATAAGCGGTTATCCGATTTGCCGCTTTATAGCGGTATATGGATTATACGACAACGGATTTGCAAAAGCAATCAAAACAACGAAAAATAGGCGCATTAATGCGCCTATTCAAAAAATTACACTTATACTCTGTTTACATCGTCGCTTCTTTGAGAAAATCCGCCACTGTCAGCAATTCGCATCCTTTGCTTTCGTAATACTTCAACATCTCGTCGATTTTTGACTTGTCGTAACTTGTCACGCAATCTGACAAAACGTGAACTTTGTATCCGCATTTTGTCATATTGAAACACGTCGATTTCACGCAAGC
>CALGEU010000390.1 GCA_937881285.1 uncultured Clostridia bacterium
ACGCCGAGAGAGCGTTTGTCAACGGCTGCTTTTCCGCACTTGTAAATCGTTGCCCAGTCGTCGCACTCGCCCGTCAGGCGAACGCAACCGCGCCACTCTTCGACAGTTACGGACGGGGCGATTTTATTAACCGCCTTGCGTATCCTTGCCAAATTCATAACTTAACCCCTTTATATCGATTTTTCCGATTTTCGTTCTCGGAAACTCAGTGACACATTCGACGCATCTAGGAATATTCCAGTGCGACATACGTTTTGCGACGTGCGATATAACCGCTTGTTTTTGCGCGTCGCTTATCTCGCCTTCAACGAGAACTTTTATGTACGGCTTTCCTTTCATGCGGTATTCTATGCACGCGCATTCGTTTATAAACGGCAACTCTTTCACCACCTTTTCAATCTCGGTGGGAAATACGTTTATTCCCGAAATCTTGATAAGGCGTTTTTTGCGCCCCATAAAGAACAATCTGCCTTGCTCGTCCTGTCTGAAATAGTCGCCCGTGCGCACCCACGTTCTGCCGTCGAGTTGTATAAGTGCTTTTTTCGTCGCTTCTTCGTCTCCGACGTATCCCGTCATCATCTGCTCACCGCCGACGAGCAACTCGCCGACGCTTCCGACGGGAAGTTCTTTCAAGTCTTCGTCAACTATTTTGACAAACACGTTTTTGAGCGGTTTTCCGACGCTTCCGTCCACAAAATCGCCGTTTGTAACCGTGCATACGCTTGCCGTTTCGGTGAGACCGTAGCCGGGAGACAACGTGCCTTTTCCGCCGCACTCTTTCATGCGCTCGTCGAATTTGCGCACGAGTTCTTTGTCAACGGTGTCGCCGCCGACGAACACGTCTTCTATCGACGATATGCCCTTGCCGTTGAACTCGTCGCACGCAAGCAATTTCTGCACCATGCGCGGCACTGCAAGGATTGTGGTTATCTTTTGTTTTTTTATGAGACGAGTGGTCTTTTTCGCATTGAATATCGGTTGCAGCACGACGTGCATATCCGTGCAAATCGCCGCGTGCATTCCGACGCAAAGTCCGAAGCCGTGAAACATGGGAAGCACGACGAGCATTGCGTTGTGGCTGTCGAATTTATCGTCCAAATGCGCAAGCAGATTGTTTGCCATAGCGTTGGCGCAACGAGAAGAAATCGCGACGGTTTTCGGCTCTCCTGAAGTGCCGCCCGATTGCATATAAAACATAATCTCTTCGCCGTCGCCGTCGTACGCTTCGAAATATTTCGAGCGCGGAAGTCCGATATAATCGTATACGCAGAAGTGACAAATCACTCGTTTTGCGCCGTGGCAACGCGAAAAATACGCGCCCATATTCACGTCGCTCAAAAATACGATTTTAGGTTGAAGTTTCTTGACTGCGGACTCAAATTCGTCCGATGAAAGTTTGGGGTGAATCATCGACGCGATTGCCCCGATACGAGAGCAAGCGTAGGTTGCGATTATGCTTTGCTCGATGTTCGGAAGCGCAAGCATGACGACGTCTCCCTTTCTGACGCCTGCCTTGAAAAGACCGCCTGCAACCTTGTCGATTTCTTTGAAAAATCTGTCGTACGACATTTTATGGCCGCCGCGTATTATAGCCGTCGTGGTGACGTCCTTGTTTCTATACGCGCGCATGAAGTTGTACAATGAAGTATGTATATCAGCCATATCAAAATTATACCTTATCGGACACTTGTCGTCAATATCGGTTTATTGCCTTTCTAAACGACATTTTGCGCCAAAATATTCGCATATTAAACGTTTTGTATTTTAATTTTGAAGAAATTTTCGACAACGAGTATAAATCTATCGATTGCTGTCAATACTCCAAGCAAAATCGGAGGTAAAACCATGAACAAATTTTCTGTTGCAATGAAAAGATTCGGCGGATTTATGAAACGCAACGCGTTCTATTTTCTCATCGTGCTTTGCATAGCGTCGGTGGCAACCGTCATTGCGCTTGCAGTCACAAGACCCGACGCAAACGTCAATCCCGACGCGTCCATAACCGACAATCCCGACGAACCCGTCGTCAAGCCCGACCCGAAGCCCGACAATCCGGACAATCCCGACCCCGTAATCGAAAAACTCAAATTCTACACCCCGTGCAACAACGGCGAAGTGAAAAAGAATTATTCGGACACGTCTTTGGTGTGGAGTCCCACGCTCAAACACTACTCCACTCACCTTGCGCTCGACTTCACGTCCGACGATTTGAACGTCTACGCTTCTGCCGACGGCACGATTAAGGAAATCGGATACAATCAACTCGACGGCAACTACGTCGTCATCTCTCACGAAGACGGCTACGTCACGAAGTACCTTTCGCTCGAAAGTCCCTGCACGCTCAAAGTCGG
>CALGEU010000391.1 GCA_937881285.1 uncultured Clostridia bacterium
GGCTCGGATAGCGCACGAATAGAAATGCAAAGCGAAGCCGCCGCGCCGCACGTCATATAAACGTGGTTTTCGTCCATATCCGCGCCGAATTTTTCCCGTATATGTCTTGCCACGGCGCGCCTTACGTTTACGTCTCCTTGCGCCGACGTATACGCGTGTATGTTTTCTTCTTTTGCGCACGACAAAACCGCTTCGTCAACACATTTGGGAGACGGAACGTTGGGATTGCCGAGCGAAAAATCGAAGACGGAATCTTTGCCGTCTTTTTTCGCTTTGATTTTGCCGAATTCGTACAATTCTCTTATCACGGAACGCTTGCTTCCGAGCAGTATCATATCGTCGTTGAACATAGTTTTCTCCTGACAGAAAAGATTATATCACTTGTATACGCCGCTTGCAAGTGATATAATTTACGCAAAGGTGAAACTATGCATGACAACGTTTTTGACGATAAAACTTTAAGCGCACTGAACAGATTGAAAAACGCAATCGAAAAATCTACGCGTATAGCGGTGCTGACGGGAGCGGGCGTTTCCGTGCCGAGCGGCATACCCGATTTCAGAAGTGCGACGGGATTGTATTCTACAAGCGTCGGCAAGTACAGAGCGGAAGACGTCATTTCGCACGACTTTTTTATGACGCACCCCGACGATTTCTATGCGTTTTACAAGAATAAAATGTGCTATCCGAGCGCAAATCCGAACGCGATGCATTCTCTTCTTGCAAGGCTTGAAAAAGCAGGAAAAATCAGCGCAATCGTCACGCAGAATATAGACGGACTTCATCAAAAAGCGGGCAGCGAAAGAGTGCTTGAACTCCACGGTTCGATATGGCGCAACCGTTGCGAAAGGTGCGGCAAAGCGTTCTCGCTCGACTACGTTTTGCAAAGCAAAGGCACTCCGCATTGCGATTGCGGTGGCATAATAAAGCCCGACGTGGTTTTGTACGGAGAAAATCTCGACGGCAAAGTCTTGCGAGATTCCGTGCGCGCGATAAGCAGTGCCGACTTGTTTATGGTTATAGGAACGTCTCTCGTGGTCTATCCTGCGGCAGGGCTTGTGGACTATTTCTACGGCGACGAAATCGCGCTTATCAACAAGAGTGCAACGCATATAGACTCAAGGGCGGATATAGTGCTCAATGAAGATTGCGCGCTCGTTGCAAAGTGGCTCGACGAAAATCTAAACTTATAAAATCTGCTTGCTCGAAGCGACGGAAAGCATTTGTCGCGACTGCTTCTCAATTTTTTCTGAATTGCACAAAACATATTTTATATTGACAAAAACGACGTATAAAACGCCGTTTTTGTGATTTTTATTCGATATATAATTTTGTGACGAACGCCTTTTTGACATGCGCTTTTTTATAAAAATCGTGTATGTGTAGTTATATTACGGTCACGCTTTTTGCAAGGTTGCGCGGCTTGTCGGGGTCGAGACCCAGACACAGTGAAGCGGTGAGCGCAAGGTTTTGAAGCGGTATCACGGACAGAACGGGATACAGGTTTTCATCATAGATTTTCGGAAGCATAAGCGTTTTGTTTGCGCCGAGACGATTTGAGTTTGTCACCGCAAAAACATACGCTCCGCGAGATTGCAATTCGCGCACGGTTGCTCTCACTCTTTCTTCGTCGTGCTCGTTGGTCGATACTACGTAGGCAACGCTCTTTTCGTCGATAAGCGCAATCGAGCCGTGCTTCAATTCTCCCGCGCCGTAAGCGTCGGCGAATTTGCAGGTTATTTCTTTGAATTTCAGCGCGCCTTCTTTTGCCGTCACGTTGTCTATGCCTTTGCCTATGAAGAACGGGTTGAAGTCCTTGTATTCGGGTGCGTACAGGTTTTCTTTCGACACGACTTTTGCGGCGTTTGCAAGTGCTTGTATTTCTGACTTTCCCATACGTTTTTCCGTTCTTTCTTGTGAGAGCATATACAATGCGAGAAGTTGGCAGACGTAAGATTTCGTTGCCGCAACCGCAATTTCCGCACCTGCGCCGATGAATACGGTCTCGTCCGCTTCAAAAGTCACCGTGCTTTCTTTCACGTTGGTTATCGCAAGCGTTCTTGCGCCGCGAGCTTTGCACTCGGCAAGCGCAATGAGCGTGTCCGCCGTTTCGCCGCTTTGAGTGATAAACACGCAAAGGCAGTTTTCGTCAATGAAACGCTCGTCGTCTATTTCGCTTGCAATCACCGCATTGGACGGTACTCCGACGCGCTCGAATATGATTTTTCCGTACAGTCCCGCGTGATAGGCAGTGCCGCAACCGAAGAATATCGTTCGCTTCGCATTTCTCACCATATCCGACACGGCAGGAGTTATCGAACGCGATATTTCGGCATAGGCGTTGAGAAGTGCGGACGGAATTTCGTCTATTTCGGCACGCATATGGCAAGAACAGTCTTTGGGTGCGGTGCGGTCGGTTTTTCCGAAAGGCTTGTCTAGTTGCTTTCCGTTTTTGAAAAATTTCACGTCCGTTGCGTTCATAATAGCGGTTTCGCCGTCACAAAGCACGGCAACGTCGCTCGTGTACGGAGTGATTGCGAGAGCGTCACTTGCGACGATACATTCGCCGTCTCCTTTTCCCACCACCAAAGATGCGCCGTTTCTGTGCATATACACGCGCTCGTCGCCTTTTTTGAGCGCAATGAAAGTGGTTGCTCCGCGAAGAAGAGAAGACACTTTGTCAATCGTGGACACCATATCTCCGTCGTATTCGAGAGACAGCAAGTGCGCAATGATTTCGCTGTCCGTGTCCGAGACGAAACGTATGCCGCGGCGGATAAGAGACAGTTTCAACTCGTCGCAGTTGGTTATGACACCGTTGTGAACGACGGCAAATCTGCCGTCAAACGACAGATGCGGATGAGCGTTTTTTGCGCTCGGTGCGCCGTGAGTTGCCCATCTCGTATGTCCGATGCCCGCATGCGCGACTATGTTCGGCGTGATTTTTTCAAGGTCGCTCACGCGCCCGCCCGTTTTGAAAACGGTTATGTCTTCCGCCGAAAAAGCCGCGCCCGCGCTGTCGTAGCCGCGGTATTCCAGAGTTTTCAACCCGTCAAGCACGACGGTTCTTGCGTTTCTTGAGCCTGAGTATCCGATTATTCCGCACATTATATTTCAGTGTATGATTGCGTCGTCAGGATTGTTAAAAACGGTTTTCACAAAGCGAAAATTTGAAAAATATAGCGTGCTTGCTATTGTATTCGCGCGCGATATGTGTTATCATACATTTATATTAAATCCTTACGGGAGAGTATTATGCAAAACGAAATCACAACCACAACCGACCTTTTGAACGCAGACGGCAACATCGCTCAACCCGGTTTTGCCAAGAAAATGCTTTACAACTACAACCGCGAAAACGTAAAAGCAAAAAAATCGCGTCTTAAAGAGTGGGACTATTATTATATCTCCAACAAAGAATTTGCTCTCTGTCTTACAATCAGCGATATGGGCTACGTGGGCGCGTTGAGTCTTACGGTCATGGATTTCGTGACTCCCGCTCAATTTACGAATTCGGCGATTTGCCTGTTCCCGATGGGAAAATTCAATATGCCGAGAACGAGCGAAACGGGAGATTGCGCCTGGAAAATCGGCAAAGTCGAGATGTCGTTCAAAAACGACGGCACGACTCGTCATCTCACCGGCAAGTATCCCAACGCCGACAAACTCGGCACGGACGTCACGTGGGATATAACGCTTGACCAAGTGCCCGAAGAGAGCATGGTCATCGCAACGCCTTTCGACAAGCCGGCACACTTCTATTTCAACCAAAAAATCAACTGCATGCGCGCACAGGGCAGTTTCACTCTCGGAGACAAAGTATGCACCTTTGACGGAGCGGACTCTCTTGCGACTCTCGACTGGGGACGCGGCGTGTGGACTTTCGACAACACCTGGTATTGGGGAAGTCTTCAAACTCGTCTCAAAGACGGTTCTACGTTCGGCTGGAACATCGGCTACGGCTTCGGAAACACGAGCGCTGCAAGCGAAGATATGTTCTTCTACAACGGCAAATCCCACAAAATCGGTCGCACCGAGTTTATCATTCCCGGTGACAAAGACGGCGAACCGCGCTATATGGAAGACTGGCAATTCGTCTCCGACGACGGCAGACTCGATTGCACTTTCCATCCGCTCATCGACCGCTATGAACCTTTCGACCTTAAAGTTATGTGCATGATTCCCCATCAGGTTTTCGGTTATGTCTCGGGCAAATGCGTACTTGACGACGGCACTGTGATTGAACTTGAGAATGAGTTGTGCTTTGCGGAAAAAGTTCACAACAA
>CALGEU010000392.1 GCA_937881285.1 uncultured Clostridia bacterium
TTTTTTATTTACACGAGTTGCACACTCAATGTATCGAGATAAACGCACAAATCGGCGATAGTCCTAAAAGACTGATATTCTGCAAGTTTCTGCACCTGCAGGTGAGATATATAAGACATGACACGATAACATTTTTGCGATGTCTTCATGATTGTTACACAAGCATAGTCATAATGCGAATTGTATGTAAATTGCAAATACTCTTCAGTATAGGCAAACACTCTAAAACGCTTACGAAAATGAATAGTATGAGAGTAAATCTCAAGATTTAATCTAGTAGCTCCCATATCAATCCACTGCAACACATGTCAAAGATAATGAATCAACAAAAGGCAAATTACGCAAAGAACGAAACCTATCAAAAGCGTAATTAAGATTAGAAAAAGTTAAAAACTTATAGTCACAACCTTCAGCCCACATAACAACATAATTCATAATAGACACTCCTAGTATTTTTTTTAGTACTCTTTTGGTACTAAAAATATATTAGCACTGATTTGGTACTATGTCAATACTTTTTAAGTACTAAATGATAAAATCAAAAGAAAAAAGGAGAAAAGCAAAAATGACAACAGAACAAATAAAAAAACAAGTAGGCAAAAACCTAAAAGAAGCTAGAGAAACAAAAGGACTTACACAAGAATAAATCGCAACTATATTGCAAACAAAACAAACAATATACAGCAGATACGAAACAGCACGAACAGAGCTAGACTACGAAAAAATAATAAAAATCTGCATACTGCTAGAAATAACACCTAATGATTTATTTGAAAACTGTTTTTAATGGACAAAAAGTCCTAGTTTACAAATTAACTATGGACTAAAAGTCCTTGTGACGGAACATTATATATTATATATATAATGTTTGAATGTTTAACAAATAATACAATATTTATGCCGTTATTCGTGGTAACGGCATAATCAGGCTTGCGAAAGCAACAAAAACACATACGACATCACGACACGCACGACAAATAGGACATCGAGCAACGCTCCGACACTTCGACGGTTTGCGCTCTTCGAGCGTCTACGCTACGCTAAATCAAGCGATAACATATCGCTTGATATATTTGTCGGCGGATGGTTCAAGGGGCACAGACGTGCCCCCTAGAACACCCCCACCGCCGTCGGACAAATAGGTATCCGAAAAAAAAGGGACGGAGTTTTCCTCCGTTCCTTTTTGAACACTTAAAGCACCGAGCTCAGGTTTTGCGAATAAATTCAAGCAATGAAATCTATATCATCAGATATAATTTCACCGTCTTCGGTAACCTTAAAAGGCATTTCCGCACCAAGCACAACATCCATTTCGTGACCGTCACGCCCTGCACGGTCTGTTACACGTAGCGAAAAATCCATGTTACCGTACTTTAAAAGATTAAACGCTTTTTTATACTGCACAATTTGCTGTACAGGAATAAAACCATTAGAAAACAAGGTGCGGAAGTTTACACCGCTACTTATCATATCTCTAAATTTAGCAAAAGACTTGTATTTCGAGAAATCAGACCTATGAATAAGTTCATTGAAATAGTCCCAATCTGAAACAACTACTTCTTGTTTTTCATAATGAAACTTACGACTCTCACACTTCGAAGCGAGATAATCAGGGTCATGAATGGCATATAAATACCAATCAGCAAATTTAGAGTGACACCAAGAAATACAGCCTAAAGGCGGTTTATCAGGGTTTTGAACGTCAATCTGCTGTAAACGTTCATTTAATGAAAACGTATCAACAGTAGAAGACGGAATAACAAATAAATGTCTATGCGGTTTCTTTTCATCTTCTTCAGGGTAATGATAGATAAAAGCGTAAAACTCAATTATCTTATCTTCCCTAATAAGTTTGTTTAACTCTCGTATAAGAAACTGTTCAGAGTTATACGAAATTGTAGATATAGCCGTTCTTGTAATCATAATTCACCTAGTGTTACTTCATTTAGTAACTTTTTAATTAACTTCGAAACGCTCCAGGTATGCGAATCTGCCAAAGCCTTTAACCGCTCGTAAAGCGATTTAGGCATACGAACACCGACGAAAACTTCAGACTTCTCTTTTCTCATACGCCTACCCCTGCACCGAACAATATACCGATAAAATAAACGGCATAAGTAATAAGTTGCACAATGCCCGTGCAAAGAAACAACCCAGCCGTAATAATCTTCATAACATAGTTATTAAGAAAATCACGAAGCCAATTAAACGCAACAGTCCAATCAGACGTAATTTGCAAATTTGCAAACTGCTTTATCCAATCAATAGGAATTTGCGGTGCTTCTTGAAAAGAAAAAAGCAACGTAGTGAACGAAAAAGGCGTTTCATTTGCAGTAGCGGAGTAAAAGAAATTGATTATAAACAACATCAAAAAAACTACACTAAATATAGTACGTGCAGAAGTATCATAACGTTCGACACTAACAATAGTATCAGGCTTATAATCACTTCTATAGTAATGAGAAGTAGAGATAACATCACTATCTACATTTTTAGAACGTTTCATATTATTTACCACCTAAAGCAATTTTTATAACAACGATAATAACGGACAAAGTAAGCAAAGCAAGAACAAAACCTTGCATATTTGTACCAAGAATCTCGAAGTTAAACAAACCTTTAAATGCTTCAATAGGAGCATCAAAAACAGCACCTAAAAGCCCTATAAAAGTATAATCGGAACTCACGTCCTTACCTTCGTTATAGCCAATTTGATAACCATTGACTTTACCATCAGAAAAGCCTTGATTATACTTATCATTTAACAACTCTTCTTCCTTCTCTTTTTGGTCTTGTACACCGTTATTATATCCAGTTTGATAAGAACTCTCCGAACTATCCATAATCTGCGTCTTATAGCCAAAGCTCATAATCTGAGAAAGCAACGTTTGAACTTGAAGAACACTATCAGCAGTCAAACCGATAGGCAAATCACCAACCCACGCACGATTATAAGAAGAATCAAGATTAGATATAGATTGCCAATAACCTTGAAACTGATATTGATAAGTTCGACTATAACCAGTACCAATCTGTTGACCTATAAAAGGAAAACGAACAAAGCCACCGATTTTATTATAAGCTGCAACAGGCAAAGTATAACTACCTTCATTCTTCAACGTATAATTAGCGACAACACGCATATCAGACGAAGCCCCCAAAAGCTCGAGATAACGAGTAGTAAAAAAATTCAAATTAAAAAAAGGAACATTTATACCGTCGTTAGAATACCCAACAGTAGACAATGTACGATAAGAAACAATGCCAGTAGAAGGAGTAAAACGCTCGACAACAGCCAAAGGGAATACAATTTTATTATAATTAGTTAAAAAACTAGAATTAACATTATAATAACCACTGTACTTATAATCAAATTGATAACCATAAAGATACCCAATAATGCCAACACGATAAGCAGTAGTACCTGAAGTATTAGTATAAACGGAAGCATTACCACGCCACGCAATAGCAGAATTAAATAAATCAAAATATGAACTATCCGAAGAACAATCAATATTAAGATTAAACCACAAGCCTAAATCACCTTCAAAATCTTGCGAAAGAGATTGAAAGACATATAGTGTATTAGAATCACCACTCGGTATCCAATCAGCAGAAGCAACGCCATTTACATCAGTAAACGGAAGAATTGTGGCACAAAAGATTGAGCCAACGAAAACAGCAAAAAACAAGCACAACAAAGCTATTGCACTCGCTTTTTGTAATTTGATACGTTTAGTATTTTCTTGCATAGTATCACTCCGTACATGTTATTTTTTCAAGCCACTTATGGGATAGTCTCGGTATAAACAACAAAAAATCTACCGCCAAGTGGACAATTTGAACCGCCACAAAATAGGACAGGAACAAAACTACGGCATTATCACCGCTTACAAACAAGGGTAAAACACCATTACTACCGAATAGCTCTTGCAAAGCAGTATAGCATACGGACGTTGTAGACAAACCAAAATTCTGCATATAGTCAAGGAATGTCGGCAAATCGGACGAAACCACCGTAAGGTCGTATGCAAGGAATTGAAGACCATACAAAACCAAAGGCAATAAAGCAACCAAAAGCCAAAAAATTTGGTCAGCAAGATTACTAATCGTTCTTTTACGCAATGTAGTTTCCCCCTTTGCCATTTGCTCGAAGCTGACGTATGAACTCGTCAAAACGTCTCTCAAGGTCTTCCTTGTCCTTTATGGACTTACGAACCTTGAATAGATACTTTGCGCATTTTTGCGCTTCTGACAACGTGACAAGCACGCCATCAACACACTTTGTAATTGTCATTGTTTATTCTCCTTTTGCATAAGAGTTTTATATTCACGGAACGAGACAATCTCTCGTGCCTTAAGGTCTACACAATCTTCAATAACACTATCAGAGACAGGCAAACCGTCAGTCAGACATGAAAAGCAATAAGCATCGAACTTTTTCCAAACACGTTTAGGAATAAGAACCTTTTTTAAACTCTCTTCAACGTCTTCATTGTAAGCATTAATAACTCCCCTATCATCCGAGTATCTCTCTTCACGAACCTGCGCAATCAAGAAGAAAGGAATACGTTTCTCAAGATGATGAACGTAAATATAAGACGAGAGAGAACGTCTAACGGCATAGTGGACATCTGCAACACACTGCGTATCATAGATAAGAACACCGCCTATAGTCTCATGACCGAACAACTTATTAAACAGCGTTAAACGCTCGTTTGTATCATCTTTCTTAAGCGATAGCATTTGGTCGGCAAGCAAACTCGCTTCGTTAACATAAGCCACTGAACCGTATCTAGGGCGAACCTTTCGTTGAAGCAAATCAAGCGTTATAGGAACGTAAGGAACGGCAAGCGGAATGTTTGAATAAAGCAAAGGCTCTTCGTCAAACGGTTTATGAAGCAACTCTTGAAAGAAAACACGAATCTTCCAACGACGATGAACACGATTATAAGTCTGAATAGCCATATAAACGCTCAACGTTGATTTACCGCTTTTTACGCCACCAGTGACCAAAGCAACGCACGGAATTTTAGGAACTTTAAATTTACTTGCGATTTTAGCAACAAGCCAAGAAATGCCAATCACGAGCGCAAGAAATATAAGCCACTGAATTTTAGACATTATAGAATTTTCTCCTTTAAAAAGATGCACCCCTGCTAGGTGCTAATATAACAGGGGTGCGTACTCACTTATCGATTACGAGCGCCGAGAGAAGCAACAAAGTTGACAACCCAACGGCTCAAGCCGATAGCGAGCGAAATGCCTGCAAACACAACAATAAGGACACCGAACGTGGACAACGTGGTTGTTGCCGATGCGCCTTCGCCTGTGGTTTGCAAGAACACACTTTGAGCGAGAGTTGAAAGACCTTCGCCGATACCTTTAGCAACTTGCGTGATACCGCCTACGAGTATTTCAATTATCGCTTGCATTATCTGCGTTCCGCTCATCCGCTATACCCCCTTTTTCTAGATTTTTATTTTCATCAGATTGTGAAGACTTGTCTAGGACTGCACCCAGTTTTTTCTTTCTCTTTTTGACGATGGTGACAGACAAGGACACAATCTCATAGATACAAAAAAGCAATACAGCTACAAGAATAATAATTCCGCCAGTGTTCATAATCGATTCTCCTTTACTTTATCGGATAATCGCCAGGCTCGAGCTTTTCAAGCTGTCGCGGGGTGACGTCGAGCAAATCGCATAAATCGACAGGCTCGAGATATGCTCTTTTCTCGCAATCGTCAGAAAACGGAATAACAACATATACGTACTTCTTACCAGTCTTTTGAGATTGCGTAACACGCACAATAGTTTGCTTTGCAAAATTCTTTTCTTTGATTTCGTCCATTTTTTGATACTCCTTTTTATAAATAGTTTTTTATTTACACGAGTTGCACACTCAATGTATCGAGATAAACGCACAAATCGG
>CALGEU010000393.1 GCA_937881285.1 uncultured Clostridia bacterium
CAACGCTTGTATTAAAGCGGTTTTCGTATATAGGTGACGGATTGTCGCACGTTGCATTCGGAGCAATGGCTGTCGCAGGAGTGGTCGGACTTACAAACGATATGTTGATCGTTATGCCTGTCACGATTGTGGCAGCAATTATCCTTTTAAGAGTGGGGCAGAATGCAAAAATTAAGGGTGACGCACTCATTGCAATGATTTCGGTCGGATCACTTGCGGTAGGATATTTGTTGTTGAACGTATTTTCTGCGTCTGCAAACCTTTCCGGTGACGTGTGCAGTTCGCTGTTCGGTTCGACGTCTATTCTTACGTTATCGAAAAGCGAAGTATGGCTGTGTTTCGGACTTTCGATTTTTGTTGTATTGTTTTTCGTGTTCGGATACAATAGGCTTTTTGCGGTAACGTTCGACGAAACTTTTGCAAAAGCAACCGGAAGCAAGGTGGAAGTGTACAACCTTGTGATAGCAATAATAATTGCGGTTATCATTGTTCTTGCAATGAATCTTGTCGGGTCTCTTTTAATATCTGCGCTGATAATTTTTCCTGCTCTGTCTGCAATGCGGGTATTCAAAAGTTTCAAGTCGGTTGTCATATGCTCGGCTTGTGTCTCAGTCGTATGTGCGGTGCTCGGCATTTTGATTTCAATAGTTTACGGTACGCCGGTCGGAGCTACTATCGTAACTTCAGATATCGTATGCTTCATTTTGTTTTGCGCAATCGGACTTGTGTCAAGAAAATTTAGAAGGAAAAAGATGTGATATGTCAAAGAAAAGAAACGATAACAATAAAGCAAAAAGAATCATAGGAATAGTATCGTGCACTATAATTGTTTCATTGTGTTTGATTTGCTTTGCCGCTTGCGGCGATAGCGCAACTGCCATCGAAGAAGTCGACGTAGATTTGAGCGTGATGAATTCGACTATGGTCTATGCCAAAGTATATGATATCGTAACAAATCCAACCGCTTACGTCGGAAAAACGATAAAAGCAAAAGGAAATTACTATACGAGTTATTATTCACAGACGCAAAAATACTATAACTATGTCGTTATACAAGATGCGACCGCTTGCTGTGCGCAAGGGTTAGAGTTCGAGTGCTCCGTCGCAAATTATCCAAGCAAGGGCGCGGAAATCGAAATAGTCGGTGTGTTTAAGAGTTATGAAGAACTTGGAATAACGTACTATTACATACAGGCAAGTTCTTTGACAGTTAATCCGTAAACAGGAACGCTCGCAATATACTGCGAGCGTTTAGAAATGTCATTAGTTGATTTTTTTGAGTTTTTACTTGTTTGCGTTGAGCGTCGCAAACGCTTTTTTGTTCTGTTTGTAGAGCGATTTGAACACTTCGAAGCCCTTGTCGTAAACTTGCTCTTTCAACTCAAAGTTGGGGTTGAACGTCTTTTTTGCAGGGATAAACTTCTTTATCTCTTCAAAAGACGGAATTAAGCCCATTCCGACTCCGGCGCACGCCGCCGCGCCGACTGCGCCGATATTTTGCGGATTTTCGACGGTTTCGATGACGTGTCCCGTGATGTCTGCAAGCACCTGGCAGGTGAAGTCCGAAAGCGCGCCGCCGCCGACGAATCTGATGACGTCAGACGGTTTGACTTTCTTTGCGGACGCTTCGAGCATCCAACGCTTGTGATAGCAGATGCCTTCGAGCACCGCACGGATGAGTTCGGTCTTTCCAGTTTCGAGACTGATGTTGAAGAACATGCCCCTTGCATTCGGGTCTTCAAACGGGCAACGGTTGCCGTGAAGCCACGGAGTGAATATAACGCCGCCGCTGCCTGCAGGAATGTCGTCAACTATGCTCGTCATATAGGAGAAGAGCGAGAGATATTTGTGTTCTATGTCTTCGGTGACGTGTTTCTTCTGTATGTAAACGCCGCATTCGTCAAGCGCGATGTGGTCCTTGACCCATTCAAAGCACTTGCCCGAAGTTTCGAGTTCCGCAAAATAATTGTATTTGCCCGGTTGCGCCGCAACGACTGCCGCAATCATAGAAGAGACGTCCACTTGCGGTTTTTCCGTTATCGTGCCAACCCAGCCCGAAGTGCCGCTGTATATATGCGTATCTCCGACTGCCGTCGAGCCTGCGCCCACACCGATAAGGTTTGCGTCCATGCCGCCGCCGAACACTTTGATACCCTTGACCAGACCGAGTTCTTCCGCCGCTCCGTCCGTAAGTTCGCCTGCGCAGTCCGTCGATGCGATAAGGCGGGGAAGGTGTTTCGGATTTATGCCGAACATCTTGCACATCTTTTTGCTGATGCACTTGTGTTTAAGGTCGTAAAGCATCGTTCCGAAAGCCGAGTCGTGCGTCATCACGAATTCTCCCGTCATGCGAGCGATGAGATATTCTTTGACGTCGAGCCATTTGTACACGCGCGAGAAGTTTTCGGGTTCGTTCTTTTTGAGCCAGTTGTATTTCCAAAGCGGGTCTTTTACGCTGAGCGGTGCTGCTCCCGTGATTGCAAGGGAAGTGAGCAATCTGCCGACGTTTGCGCCTTCGATTTGCAAGCCGAATTTCAAACCTTCCTTGATTTCCTGCGTTGCGCGCTGGTCCATATAACTGAACGCTCTGTGCACGGGTACGCCGTCTCTGTCAACGAGAACGAGACCTTGAGCCTGCGAGCAGAAAGAAATTCCTTCCACTTGTTCGGGCTTGATGTCGGAATCGGCAAATATGCGACGAGTCGTCGCTTTCATTGCGTCCCACCATTCCCGCGGGTCTTGTTCCGCTCCGCCGTTTTCAAGGACGTAGAGTTGATATCCTTCGGATGCCGACGATATTATGTTGATGCTCTTATCGATTTCGATAAGGCAAGTTTTGATACCCGTTGTGCCTACGTCGTAGGCGAGAACAAATTTGCCCATATTCCACCTTATTGTTTGGATAAAAATATTATATCACACGCAAAAATGAGTGTAAATACGCAATTTAATCATTTTTTAATCGTTTAGGACGTAAAAGTAATACAGTTTTTCAAAAATGTGTGAATTATTTCGTAAAAAGGAAAGGTTTTTATCGATAAAACGAAAAATCAGGCAAGTTTAGCCGCTTTTAGCGCAAGCACGATAGGCGGAGTGATAAGCGAGAATGCGGCGATTTCCACAAGGAAGTTTACGCCGAACCAGGCAAGCACGTATTCCACCGTCACGACGGTGTTTTGCGCAATGTACGTTCCGTTGAAAAATATGAGAGTGAATATCGCAACGAAAAGAGTGTTCGTAACAACGCCGAGTGC
>CALGEU010000394.1 GCA_937881285.1 uncultured Clostridia bacterium
CCCTTGTCGGCAACCCTAAGATGATATTGATAATTGAAATAATAGCGTGTCAAGCGGATGAATAACGAGAAAGGCACGGCTCGGACAAAACCCAACGTACGCATTGTACGTGATTTTGGACGAGCCGTGCCTGACAAAGTTAGTCGCCGTTTGACACGCTATTATTCAATTATCGAGCCGTCGCGAAGATTATCCGCTATCTCCCTGCTTATCGCATCCGCTTGTTCTTCGGATAAAACGTCTTCTTCTTTGACTTCGTCGGATTTTTCTTGGGACGCTTCGGAAGCGGTTTGTTCGACGGATTCTTCGACGAGTTGTTCGGAGAAGTCTTCGGAAACGGTTTCGGTGGCGTTTTCGGGTTCTACGTCAACGGGGACGTCGAGACCGTCTGCGACTGCGGCTTTTTTGCGAGCGAGTTTCGGGAAGAGCGCAAAGAAGTGACTGCCCTTGCAAACGAAGATTTCGCGAGCGATGATGAAGCATACAAAAGCAATCGTTCCGCCGAACGTAACGTCACTCATATAGTGTGCGCCGACGACGATACGGCTGATTGCAACGAGCATTGTGATGACGATAGGCGCAACCCAACATGCGATTTTGCCGAACTTTTTATGCTTGAAATCGACAACGTCGGGAAGCATAATGAGCGCGTACGACATGCCTGCGGCGCAGGTGTGACCTGACGGGAATGATTTGAACGCGTCGCTTGCACCGGGATAGTTGGAAACGAACGTTTCGATTATATCCTTTGACGGTTGACCGTTGCGGATATACCACGGCGTGTAGCCCTGCACTTGACCGCTTTGAATGAGTGCCTGACCGACAGACGAATTGATTGCTCTGTATCTCATTCTGCCGACGGGATCTTTGACAAACATAATGACAAGGTTTGCAACGACTGCCGCAACGAGTGCCGCAATCACCCACCACAAGAGTTTTTTGAGCGTTTCTTTTTTGAGATTCTTGAAAACGAGCACCGTGAGTGCGTCGAGCGTGAGCGCGATGAGCCACTCAATCGCCATAACCGCTCCGTCGTGACGGAATTCGTATACGACAGAACCTGCTGCCGCTCCGACCTGCGCCGCCGCGTGTTCGAGCACGTATTTGAAGATGTCCTTGATGTAGAACCACCATGCAGCCGCACCTGCAATCGCAAAAGCAACCGCAAGGACTATGCTCCACGCCTTTTTGTCGAACGACTTTGCAAAGAACCAGCAAAGAAGCGCGGTGCACACTGCAATGACGATGTAAATCGGGGACGTTCCGACCGCTTCACCGACAACGCCGAAAAGGTAGTTTGCGATATAATCGCCTTCTTTAAGCGCGTTTTTGGTGAGAATCTGACTTACTTGAAAATCGTAAATCGAAGCGATGGTGATAAGAATCGTAAACACGACGACGAAAAGACAGATTGAAATAATCGTTCTCGATTTCGTGTCGAGCGGTTTGAGCGCAACTTTTGACATAATGCTCTCCCATATCGTTTATTTTTATTGTAATATTTTACCATATCGTATATTTTTTTTCAATACAAATATCCAAATTTGACCGAATAAGCGTCGATTTGCACGGATTTCAGTCATATTTTATGCCGTTTATCACGAAAATGCGAATAAAAAGGCGGCTTGGCAGACATAATTACACTGACGATAGGATATGCGGCAACACGGCAATTATCCGCACATTGCAAAAATTGGGTATTGCATTGCCACGCGGGATATGCTATATTATGGTTGTAAACAGAATTCCTGCTAAGCAGGTGATGATGCTTTATTTTGAACCACAAATTTTATACGGGATAACGAGTCCGAACCAAATGCGAAGATGTCAGGCCATACAAGTTCGCTGGAAGGCAGAGATCGCACGGCAGTTTTTACCCACCCTGCTCAAACGGCGGGTTTATAAAATGGCATCACACGGCGGTGCGGGACAATCCGAGAAAAAACAGTCGCTCGAAAGGGCGACTGTTTTTTGATATGTTTATACATTTTGCGATTTTTGCAGTATCTAATCGGATAAATTGCAAATTTTGATTTTATCAGAAAGCCCAGTTTCCGTCTCGGAATATCGCAACGTCTCTTCCGTCACAGGTGTGAGCAGTGATATTCAAATCCTTTGAGCCTATCATGAAATCGACGTGAATCGAAGAATCGTTGATGCCTTTTTCGCGACATTCTTCGAGCGTGTACTTGTCAAAATCTTTGATGCAGTTTTCAAAACCGCGACCGAACGCAAGGTGGCAACATGCGTTTTCGTCAAACAAAGTATTGAAGAACGTGATTTCACTGTTTCTTATCGGAGAATCGAAAGGCACGAGTGCGCACTCACCGAGATACGCCGCGTTTTCGTCCATAGAAATCATTTGCTTGAGAAGTTCTTCTCCCTTCTCTGCATGCACTTCCACCGCTTTGCCGTTTTCAAAACGCACGGAGAAATTTTCTATAAGTTCGCCACGATAAGACAACGGGCGTGTTGCGTGAACGACGCCTTCCGCTTTTCCTTTCATAGGCGACGTAAACACTTCTTCGCTCGGAATGTTCGGATTGAATTCCGTTCCGCCAAGCGTAAACTCGCTTCCGCCCATAAACAATGCGTCCGGGATAAGACCAACCGTGAAATCCGTGCCGTTAGATGCCATATAATGCAGGCTTTCTATTCCGAGAGAATTGAGATAATCGTATCTTGCTTTCAAATCAGCGTTGTGCTCATCCCACGCTTTTACGGGGTCGTCACCGTCCGCACGCGACGTGTAAAGAATTGCGTCCCACAGTTTTTCGACCGCTTTTGACGTTCTTTCTCCCGGAAAAACTTTTTTTGCCCACGCTTCGCCCGGCACGGCGGCAATGCACCACTGATATTTGTTGTCCATTCTGTCGATATACGGCTTGATAATCGGATATCTCGTCTGACTTGCCTTGGAAACTTTCGTCTGATCTATGCCTTTAAGTCCGTCGGGGTCGTCCGATTCGATATAAATCGTTGCAGGCAAAGCGTTGCATCTGTGTTCGATTTTTTCAAGTTCCCACTTTTCTATCGTTGACAGAGTTTTGAGTGAACGATAGCGATAATTGAGTTTGGTTATAGGCTGATAACTCCACTCCACCGTGACTTTGCTTGCGCCTGCGCGGTAGCACTCTTCAACAACCATTTTGACAAATTCGGGCTGGTCCAAAGACGCAGACACGATAACTTCCTGCCCTTTTCTGACGTTTATACCCTTGCGAGCGATAAGTCTCGCATATTTCTGCATAACGG
>CALGEU010000395.1 GCA_937881285.1 uncultured Clostridia bacterium
ATTTTTGAAAAGGTCGCCTATCGTTGCAGGGTTTGAATCCGAATACACGTTTCTCGATTTTGCCGCCGCCAACGAGTCAAGGTCTATGTCGAAAGGTTTTTGCAAATCGCTTTCTTTCACTCCGAGCGTATCGAGAAAATCGTACAAATCCACTATCTTTTTGCCTGCGCCTTTTTCGTTCATTTGCTTCACAGTTTCAAGTTGTTTGCAGAACACAGATTCGCCTGCTTTCGTCGTTGCAGCGTAGTTGACGAAAATATCGCTGTGTTTCGGTGACGAATTGACGTATCCGCCAGCGTTGCTGATTGCCTGAATGAGCCACATATTTTCGTTGAAATGCGCAAGCGCATACAGCGGACTTATAAAAATTCTTTTGCCTGCGATGCCGTTTATTCTTTTGCGATTTGTGGGAGACACGTTTTCGATAAACAAATGGATTTTCGCTTTCCCGTCCTTTTTGAGTGCATGTCCCGACGCTTCGACTTCGGCAAGATACGTGCGATAGGTCGTTTTTCGTTTCCAGATTTCTTCATAATTTTTCACTTCACCCTTGCAGGACTTCACTTCGCCGATGAAAACGGGCAACTGTTTTTTGAGTTTTTTGCAAAGAGCCATAGTCACGCGCATAGTAAGGTCTGCATCGACGTCGGCAGAGTGCGCGTGCCCGTCAACGACGATGCCCAACTCGTCGCACATTTTCGTGAGTGCGGTTGCGTTGTCGAGTTTTGAATAAACCTTGTACAATTCGACGATGTCGATATAGTGAAACGACGGCGCTTTCAAGCCGTAGCGAATACAATCTTCTGCAACGTGTTCGGCATCTCCCTGCGTGGTGTGACCGATGACGAGATATTTGTCGCCATCGAGCAAAGAAAAAATCTCGTCGTAAACGGCGGGCAAAAGCGGACTGTTGTCGTATTCTTCCTTTTTGTAATTGAGAAGCGATTTTATGACAAATTCGTCAAACGGCGCGGCGGGATTTATCAAAATGTTCTTTTGCGTGATTTTTTCAAATCTCTCGTTCGTGATAACGTAACCGAACTCGCAAAGTTTCGCGCCTTCGTTGCAGTTTGCACATTCTATATCGAAAAACAGATAATTCATTTTCTTGCCTTATATCAAATTTGCGCGCTTTGAAAATCGGGTAAACCGCTTTTTCAAGCACATAAAACATACCATAAAAACACTTCGCAAGTCAACACCAACGCACCCGATACGAAAACCGAATCGTTTTCGATTTTATTCGACAAAATCGAAAATTGTACAAATAGTGGCATAGTTGGTTTGCAAATATTGACGAATATTGTCGATTGTGCCCATTAAATCAGCACAATTTGTCTAAAAATCTTGAATGATAAAAACTTGTATGTTAGAATGTTTCGCGAATTGTTTATGAAGAAAAACGAAGGATAAGGGACTATTCTTCATGGATATAAAGAAGAGAAACGAAATAACGAATTGTCTGAAGGGTGTGAAGAACGGAGACGAACGCGCGCTCGAGTTTCTTTACGACCTTATTTCGCCCACTCTTCGATTCATCGCGTTGAAATATCTCCGAAACGAGACCGACGCCGAAGACCTTGAACAAGATTTTTGGATGCACATAAGCAAAATTGCCGAAAAGTTTTCTTATTTCCAAAACGCATATTCATATCTTTGCAAAGTCATGACAAACATGGCAATCAATCGCTACAAAAAGTTGCACGACGGCAAAGAAGTGTGCATCGAATACGTCGATTACAACAAGATTTATTCTTATGAAGACACAGAGTCGGCGGACAAGCGCATGGCGGTGCAAAACGCAATCAATCGTCTCGACCCCGAAGAAAGAATCGTCATTCAACTTTCCGCTTTTGAAGATAAAACCATAACGCAGATAGCAAAAGAAATCGGAATGTCAAAATCTGCCGTCGGCAGACTTAAACTCTCCGCGCAAGAAAAACTGAAAAACGATTTGGAAAGCGAATTTCCCGAATCGGGAGAACAAACAAAATTGCAAAAAGACGGCGTGAAATGGGAAAAAGATCGTCTTGGAATTGTTTGAAATACATAGACTACTTTGGAGATGACTAGATGAGAACAAAAACAATTTCAAAAACGATCGTAGCAATTTCAATCATTGTGCTTGCATTCACGGCTTTCTTTGCAGTTTTCTTCGCTCCGCAAGCGGCAAACGTTGCTTTTGCTGACGGTATAGACGAATCGCACTATTTCGGTATTTCAACAATTTACACGACGACGGAAACCTTCTCATATTCCACCAAAACAACGGAATCCTATTTCATCAACAATTCCGTCCCTGCGTATTACGACACGGCAGACAGAGCATACTTGTGCGCACCCGTTGCGGGCGCGAACATTATAGGTTTTTACGACAGATATTTCCCGGATCTCGTACCCGACATCGCAACGGGCTACGCAAGGGGAACGAGATATACTTACTATACCATGGCGAGATACGAGACGCAACTGCAATCGCTTATCGATGATTTGGCTACGCGAATGGGAACTAGTTCCATGGGCACATCTGCCGATGCATTTTGCGACGGAGTAACAACATATGTTGCAAGTAAAAATTTGAGCGTTTCATATACATCGCTAACGGATTATTATGACGATACACAAGTGTTCAACATAGACAGAGCAATTGATCAACTTAATGATGGAAATCCGATTGTGTTTTTTGCTTCCGGTGTCAATTTCACTACGTTTTCTGACAATGGGAATACTGTACTAATGACTATAAATGCTGCAAACGATGATCACATTTTTGTGGCGTACGGATATCAAAAAGTCATTTATTACGATGCAAGCGGAAATATTGTGAGAGAATGTATATCTTTTCAAGCATCTTCTGGAGAAAACGGACTGACAGGATATTATGTTCTTAATTTGAACGGAAAGATAAACGCCGCAAAAGCGGTGCATTTGGAATAATATTTGGGGTAGATATGGACGACAGAAAACTCAACGAAACTTTGAACGAATACGTTTCTTCAACCGAAAACTCTCGCGAGAAAATTCTCGGCGGAGTACGACTTGAAAAAAGAGCGCAAAAGAGCAAAACGTCTCGAACGGCAATGATTGCATTTGCAAGTGCATTGTGTTCGATTTTGCTTATATTCTGTATAGCATTCCCTATTGCGGTTTATGGAGATTTCCTTCAAAGTAATGGCGACACAAAATATGACTATACACATTATCATGGCGTTGGAGAAAAAGAATATTATAGTGAAAAAGTCCAAAGTTTAGATGAGTTCTCGACCAAATATGGGATAACCGCATTTATTCCTACACGCACCGAAGCGGAAGGAGATTTTTGGTACTCGTTTAAGTATTATTATTCAAAAAAAGATGAAGAAGCCAAATATGCGGAGATCCATTATTACATCTACGATGAAACCGTGATAGATATCTGCTTATATGTTCTTCCGAAAAATGTTGCACGTCCGGCAACGTTCTTCAACCCGATCATTCTCAACAGCACTACGACCTGGAGAGATTACACCGTTGCGTACTACGAACAATACGATGACGGCAACGGTTGGCTTGACACGTTCGCATTGTTTGAAGACGACGATTACTATTATTACGTCTCGACGCACATCGATCCGCCGTTCACGGTGACCGAAATGCTCGACTGGCTGTATGCCTGACAATCAACAGTAATAAAAAAAGCACTCACGAAAATGAGTGCTTTTTTGTTTAATGTCGTTCTTATATAGTTTTATGCTTTTGTTCTTTATCTGAAAAAGTATACCGCCCTGCGGCGTTTTCGGCGTTTCGGTGCGCC
>CALGEU010000396.1 GCA_937881285.1 uncultured Clostridia bacterium
TTTGCGCCGAGACTCTTTTCCACCGCGCGCATATACACGTACAACTGAATTTTTTGTCCGGCGTACAATTCTTTAAGCGGCAAATCCGCACTCTTGTACGTCTTGTAGTCGATGACGATAAATTTGTCGTCAAGCACGTCGACTCTGTCAATCGTGCCTTTAAGTCCGATTTTTCTATCCCCTATATCGAGAGATACGGGCAAAATCTCGCCTTCTCCGATTTTCGCTTCAAGGAAACAAGGACGGAACTTAGAACGTTTCTGCACCCGATACAAATCTTTGATAAGGTGCGCGCCTTCCGCTTTTACGCGGTACAACAATCTTCCCGTATCCGCTTTTTCAAGCAACACGCCGAAATCGTTTTCTTTCACCGCTTCGAAGAAATATGCGTCAGCTTTTTCGTCAAGGTCGGTGTCGTCGCTTATCTTGCCGTCCCGCACGTCTTTGAAAAACCTTTCGAGAACGAAGTGCAATATCGTTCCGTTTTCCGTGCCTTCGAATTTGCCGTCCTTTCTCCGCCTGAGCGACAAAACGTAATTGAAATAGTGCGCGTACGGGCAACCGTAGAAAGTTTCCAGTCTGCTCACGCTCGTGGACTCTCCGAAATACGCTCCGTCCTGCTTTTCTATGCGTTCGGGCACTTTCACGGCGTCGTCGACTCTCTGCTTGTCCGCATCGTCGACAAACTCGTATGCGCTTGCGTAAACGTCGAGATTTTTTGCGTCCGCTCTTCCCGACGTGACGTTGCGAAGCACTTCGTTGAAGCACGCTCTTTTTGTGCAGAATACGTCCGCCGCCTTTTCGTCGTCGTATTTCGTTTTTCCGTCTTCACCGCCTGCGAGCATAAAGTTTTCAACGTCTATTCTCTCGATTTCAAGCGGTTTGCCGTCCTGCTCGAGCATATTCTGCAACTCGTACACGACGGTTGACGGTCTCATCGCGCCGCCGTCGCCCGTCTCGGAATAACTCACGACAAGTCTGCCTTTCGGCTTTTTCATAAGGTCGCAGACGGCGTACATATCCGTCATGATTTTTTGCATCTCGTTTGGCGTCACGTCAACGCCGAGCGCATGAAGCGTCTCTTCGTCTTTAGGCGTTATCACCGCACCGCCGCCGCTTGCTTTGGGAAACTTCGAGTTGTTTGCACCCAGCACGTAAACGTCCCCGTCTCCCATAAATCTGCTGTCGCTTCCGCCCACGAACACGCAATCGAGAAAAGTGGGCACGAGTGCGATTTTGAGCGTTTTGAGCATTGACTTGAACACGCTCTCGAAACCCTGAACGTCCGTGTCGTAATCGAGCACGTCTTCTATTTCGTCCAGCACGGAATTTATCTTTGCGTCAACCTGCTCTGCAACCTTTCTGTAATACTCGCTGAGCGTCGCAAGTTTTTCAACGTATTCGGAGTATTCTCGAGTGCTGTTTTCAAGAATCGTTCTCACTGCGCCGACGTATTCCTTTATCGGTCTCACGCCGCTTTCACAAAGCGGAGCAAGCGTTTCAAAGATTGCCTTGCGCACGATTTCGGCAGGCTCGTTTTCATTCGTATTGTCTATAATCGCGTCTTTATCCATCGCATTTGCGTGTATAAACTTGCCGTTTTGCGATTTACGTGCAAATTTGTCTACTTGTTTTCTGTCAAATTCGCGATTCTTCGGCACGTATTCTACGTTGTATTTCAAGCAATAGTTTTCAAAAAGATAAACGAGACTTTCTCCGTTTTCAATCCCCGAACAGAACAACGGATTCTTTGCGAAATCGAGCGTTTCGCGCAACCTGAAATTACTGCGTACGCAAGCGATTGCCTGCAACGCGAATTTTGCTCTCGCCTGTTGAGAAAGGAGTTGTTTGTCATCTATAAAATACGGAATGTCGTATCTGTCAAACGCGTTTTTTATCTCCGCTTCGTACGCTTCGACGTCGCTGACGTACACTTCTATATCTCTGTATCTTCCGCCGTTTCTCACGTGCTTTGCAACGTCGATTGCAACCTGCGTCGCTTCGTCGTATCTCGATTTCGCAACGCGCAAAGTCACCTTGCCGTCGTTGGGCGTTTTGTCTTTTCCGTCCGTGCCGATATACGCAAAAAGTTTCGTGGATATTGCCTGCATCTGCGGACAAAGTTCCTGCTTGTTGTCCACAATTTCCACTTTGTCTTTGCAAAGTCCGGCAAGCCTTTTTATAACTCTGTCGGGATATATGCGCTTGTTCGGATTGTCGTATCCGCTGACAAGTCCTATCGTCAGCGACAACGCGTTTTCGGCAAGGCCTTTGATTATGTCCAATTCGGGAGACGAAAACTCGTAAATATCCGTACAATAAAAGTTGGTCGTCGCAACTTTTTCCGGATTATTCGCTATGCACTCTGCAAGTGCGAAAAGTCGCGTGGACGAGTCGCTGTGTTTTCCTTCGAGCGCGGCAAGATACCCGTCGTAAATGAGCGCGATGTCGTGCGCCTTCGCTTTGAGAGACGCTTTTGCGCCCTTTGACGCTTCGACGAGTTGTGCGGACGTGATTCCGCTGTTTCGCACGGCGGTGAGCGCGGCGTACAATTCGCTCGCAAAACCTTCCGTCATTGCCACTTTGCCGTAATACGTAAGTTCGTCTCTCTTGTCTGCGATAACCTTGCCTATAAGCATAACCGAGCCTTCGGGCGTAAGGCATTTTTTGATATCGTCTCCGATAAGTTTGTTTGCAAGACGAGTGAACGACATGACTTCGATGCCGAACGTGCTTTCGATGCCCAGTGACGAAATAAGACCGCGTTCAACCGACGCCGTAAATCTGTCCGGCGCAATGACGACGTTTTTCGACGAACCGTCTAGATTGTTTTTGAGTTGTTTCAGCACTCCGAGATACGCCCCCGAAGAGCAATTTGACGTGATTATTTTCATATTTTGAGTATAACACCTTTTATGTACCGTTTCAATCCCATAACTTAAACAAATAAAAATTGTAAATTTTTATTTGTTTTTTTGAAAAATCCGCCAAATTGCAAGAAAACACGGCAATTTTAATTGCAGGAATATATTTTTATGTTATAATAACTACATTATGAAAAAAGCAATACTTATCGCACTCGTTGCGGTCATGATTGCGGTCATGGGCGTTTCGCTCTCGGCTTGCAACAACGCAACCACGCAAGGTCAACTTCAAAACATTCTGAACGACCACAACCACGAGTCGTTTGAATACACCGTGTTTGCACAGGACGCAGACGGCAATCACGTCGACGGATATGACGGAACGTACGCAGTCACTCTCGACAAATACGTCGCAGGTTCCACGATTGAGAATTTCGGCTCAGCAACGCTTTCCGACGTTGCAGAAGGCATTCTCGTCAAAGGCAATCTCACCGTCGGCACGACCGAATACAACACGGGTTGCTACTTCACACTCATCAACGGTTCTAGTTATATGGTTCCTGCCTATTCTTTCCGCACCGTGAAGAAAGACGGCAACGTCACTTTCTCTCTCAATGCGACTTACGACGGCAAGAAATTCAACTACAACCGCACTATCGACGGCGTTGAATCCGACGGCACGGTGGATCTCGGCAAAGCGGTCACCTACTACGACAACAACGAATTTCATCAATCTTTGCGCACGATAACGACGTTCTCCGAGTCTTTGTCTTTCTCGTTTGCAATGCCGGTTGTCAGCGACATCGAAGCAAGTTCGGTCACACTCACTGCACGAGTCGGCGGCAAAGCGACGATAAAGAACGCTTTCACCGAATCCAGAGCAGACTTCCAGGACAGCGGCATTTCCTGCTACAAAACGCTTGTCTCTCGT
>CALGEU010000397.1 GCA_937881285.1 uncultured Clostridia bacterium
GTCGAGATTGACGACCTGTGCGCCGTCGCTTTCGACAAGCAATCCTTTGTCTCTCAATATGTCGAGACAGGGCTGCATTTTGTCATTGTAGAAACTCTCGCCGGCATAACTGTCAAACTTGATTTTGAGACGGTCGTATATGCGCCCCACCGCTTTCATCGTGACCGCTTTGAACACGTCGAAATATGCGGTTGCTTCTTTGTCTCCGTCTTCGATACGCTTGAACCAGGCGCGCGCTTCGTCATCCATTTCGGGATGTTCTTCCGCTTCTTGATGGTATCTGACGTAAAGTTTGTTAAGGAAATATTCGTCGTTTTTAGCGACTTCTTCAAGAGACGACCACTTGTTCGTTGCGACTATGAGTTTGCCGAATTGCGTGCCCCAGTCTCCCAAGTGATTGATGCCCACAACCTTGTATCCGAGATGCTCGAATATGCGATAAAGCGCACCGCCTATAACCGTGGTGGACAAATGTCCGATGTGAAACGGCTTTGCGATATTGACGGAACTATAGTCTATGCAAATCGTCTTGCCTGCGCCTTCATCCGAAGAGCCGACGTTCTCGTCGTTTGCGCTTGCGAGAGCCATTTTCGCAACGGTGTTTCTGTCAAAAAACACGTTGAGATATCCGCCGACAACTTCGACTTTTTCAACGAACGGAAGACTTTCCACTCTCGGCAAAAGTTTTTGTGCGATAGCAGGCGGCGCGATGTGCATCGTGCGAGCAAACTTGAAGCACGGCAAACAAATGTCGCCGAGTTTGGCTTCTTTGGGCTTTTCGAGCGCGTTTTCAACGTCTTGGACTGTCAATCCGTCAACGGCAAGCGCATTTGATAATTCTTTTTCAAACATATTTACTCCTGAATGAGTTGTTGTTTTTTACACTTGTTTTTGTTGTTATTTGTTGATTTTATTTTTGGTTTTTATTGGCATAAAAGTGTGATATTGAGATGAATAGCAAGGAAGGTGCGGCTTGAATCAAAACCCAACGTACTCAAACGTACGTGATTTTGGGGCAAGCCGTGCCTGACGCAGCTATTCACTCAATAGCACGCTTAAAATTAAACGTTGATGCGGAACAGAACCACATCGTTGTCCTGCATCACGTAGTCTTTTCCTTCGCTGCGAACTTTTCCACGTTCTTTTGCAACGTTGAACGAGCCGCATTCGAGAAGAGTTGCGTAATCCACGATTTCGGCACGAATGAATCCGCGCTCGAAGTCACTGTGAATTTTGCCTGCGGCTTGCGGGGCTTTCGTGCCTTTGACGATAGTCCAGGCGCGCGTTTCCTTTTCACCTGCGGTGAGATAACTGATAAGTCCCAAAAGTTTGTAAGACGCTTTGACGAGACGGTCGAGACCGCTTTCTTTGAGACCGTAATCTTCCATGAACATTGCGCGGTCTTCGTCGCCGAGTTCGGACAAATCTTCTTCGAGTTTTGCACAAAGCACGATTGCTTCGGTGTTTTCTTCTTTTGCGATTTCTTCTACTTTCGCAGTGTATGCGTTGCCGTTTATGCCTGCTTCGTCGGTGTTTGCGACGTAAATCACGGGTTTTGACGTGAGAAGAAATTGTTCGTCGACAAATTGCTTGAACTCTTCGTCCATTTCGAGATTGCGGAGTGCTTTGCCGCTTTCCAACCAACTCTTCATCACGTTGAGACGGTCGATGTCTTCCTGATATTTTTTGTCCGCTTTGACTTTGGTTTGTGCGGTTGCCAAACGACGTTCGAGCGTTTCAAGATCTGCAAAAACGAGTTCGAGATTTATGGTTTCGATGTCGCGTGCGGGATTGACGCTGCCGTCAACGTGAGTGATGTTCGCATCGTCGAAACATCTTACGACGTGCACGATTGCATCCACTTCTCTTATATGCGACAAAAATTTGTTGCCGAGACCTTCACCGCGACTTGCGCCCTTAACAAGACCTGCAATGTCCACAAATTCAAGAGACGTCGGAGTGATTTTTTTGCTGTCGTAAAGAGCGGCGAGTTTTTCAAGTCTTTCATCGGGAACGGCAACCACGCCCACGTTGGGTTCTATGGTGCAGAACGGATAGTTTGCCGCCTGCGCGCCCGCTTTGGTTATTGCATTGAACAGCGTACTTTTGCCTACGTTTGGCAATCCTACGACACCGAGTTTCATTTTTTCTCCTGCCGCACGGTTCTTGCGTGCGATATAACTTAATACAATAGTTTAGTATAAACGAAATTAGAGAGAGTGTAAAGAGAAAATGGAAATTTGGGAAGCGTTGGTTTTGGGTATCGTTCAGGGCGCAAGCGAGTTTTTGCCGATATCGTCGTCGGGGCATCTATTGTTGCTCGAAAAACTCGGAGTGGGAAAAGAAGACCTTTTCTTCAATGTCATGCTGCACGTGGGGACTCTTATTGCTGTGTTTATCGCAATGCGCAAAAAGTGGTGGCCGCTCGTCCGTCATCCTTTCAACAAAACCAACGGATATCTGATTCTCGCATGCCTGCCGACGGCGGCTCTTGCGTTCGTTTTCAAACTGCTTGCTCCGTCGCTTTTAGGCGGCAAACTTTTGGGGTGCGGTTTTGTTTTAACGGCTTGCCTTTTATACGCGGGCGAAAACTTCCATTCGACCAAATCGACACTTTTTAATGCAAAAAAGAGCATTTTAACTGGCGTTTTGCAAGGTATCGCGGTTTTGCCGGGCGTGTCGAGAAGCGGCGCTACGATATCCGCAATGCGCTTGCAAGGCGTTGAAAAAGAGAACGCCACAACGTTCTCTTTTCTGCTTTCGATACCTATAATCATCGGTTCTGCCGCCTACGAAAGTCTCGATTTAATCACGGGAAAAACCACTCTTTCAATCTCTCCCGAAGCGGTCGTCGTAGGCGTCGTTGCCGCTTTTATATCGGGGCTTTTGTCTATAAAATTCTTTTTGAAACTCGTCGAAAAACACTCGCTTAACGGCTTTGTGATATATACGCTTTTGCTCGGAATCGTGACTTCGATTCTGCCGTTTTTCATCAAATAATCGAGATTTTCAAACGGTTATTTTGCAAGTTCGTCGGCAAGAGCGGATATTTCTTGCTCGTTCTGCGCAGTCAATGCGGACAAAATTTTGACGGTCGGTTCAACGAATTCGATATTCTTCGAGCCGTCAAACATCCCCTTCATAACCTTTGCCGCCATAGGTGCCCAAGAGCCGTTTTCAATAAGCGCGATTTTTCTCGACTGATAACTGCGCTCGGTGAGATTTAGGATAAATTCTCTCATCGCAGGGAATACGTCTCCGTTGTAGGTGGGAGACGCAAGCACGAGTTTCGAGAAGCGGAAAGCGTCTTCGACGTTCTCCGCCCAGTCGCTGCGCGCAAGGTCGGATATGGCAACTTTTACGCCTTTTTCTTGCAATTTTTGCGCAAGCAATTTTGCCACTTTTTCGGTGTGTCCGTATACCGATGCGTATGCGATGAACACTCCGTCCGTTTCTGCCGAATACGAAGACCAGACGTTGTAGAGATTGAGATAATAGCCGAGATTGTCCGTAAGAACGGGACCGTGTAGCGCGCAGATAATCTTTATATCAAGCCCTTGCAATTTCTTGAACAAATTCTGCACCTGCACTCCGTATTTGCCGACGATGCCGAAATAATAGCGTCTTGCTTCACACGCCCAGTCTTCATCGGTGACGTCAAGCGCGCCGAATTTGCCGAACGCGTCGGCAGAAAACAGCACTTTGTCCGTTTCGTCGTACGTCATTATAACTTCGGGCCAGTGCACCATGGGCGCGGTGACGAATTTGAAAACGTGTCTGCCCGTCTCGAGCGTGCTTCCGTCCGAAACGACGATTCTTCTGTCCGCATAGTCGTTGCCGAAATAGTTTTTCATCATCTGAAACGCCTTTTGAGACGAAACGACGGTCGCTTGCGGATATTTACCCAAAAACTTTGCAACGTTTGCGGAATGGTCGGGTTCCATATGCTGAACGACGAAATAGTCGGGAGTTCTGTCTCCGAGCACTTTTTCCACGTTGCCGAGCCACTCTTCACCGAAACGTGCGTCCACGCTGTCGAAAACCGTGATTTTATCGTCCGAAACGACGTAGGAATTGTACGCCATGCCGTTTGGAACAACGTATTGTCCTTCAAAGAGATCTACGTCGTGATCGTTTACGCCGACGTAAGAAATATCGTTTGTTATTTTCATATATACTCCATTCGATAAATTTTTATCTATTGTTTTATAAATGAATTATAGCATAGAAAAACCGCAAGAGCAATGGAAATAACAAACAATCAGTCCTAAATAATGTATAAAACTTCGACAGAATATTTTCCCATAATATAACAAAACAAAAACATTATATCTTCCAAACTGCGATAAATAGATGAAGAACAAGAAAGAGCCACACTAACGGCAACCCTAATGTACAA